>CACXHF010000360.1 GCA_902767305.1 uncultured Eubacteriales bacterium | reverse complement strand
GTTCAATAATATCAGAGTATTCTTTTACCAGGCGTCTCAGTTCCTCCTGGTTCATAAGGGGTTCTATCAACGGGAAAGGCAGATCGACTACCGATCCATAAACATCGGCCGCCTCACGTTGCAGTTTACTCCAGATCTCATATGGATGATTCGTACAGTTGATCAGCATTTCCCGACTCCTCTCTGACTAACACATTCTCATATGTCGACAACATATTTCTGTACTTATGCCTAGCATATCGTCCCAATACATATCTTTGTTTTCTGTTCAAAATTCTAACTTTTCAATGACTGTTCGGTAAGCATTATCAGAAGGTCATTTGTTCGCAGTTCTCTGCAGTCCCCTTCACCTTCTCATCACCGAAAAGTCTTTCAAATACAATCTGAATCCATCATCACCCGGCTAATATGCATGGCCGATCTCACGAAACAGCGATTATAATTGTATGCGCCTTTCTCTGTCAATAACCCCGAGAAACACCCCCCCAAATACACAAAGCTCGTCCCAGTGTTCATATCTCTGTTATTTTCCTTCCCTGAAATCAGATGTTACGTCATCGTTTCACTTATAGCCCCAGTTCGTCACATCTGCATTCATTCCTGCATTAAGGCAGGCTGCATATAGCTTCTCAGAGTTTCTTCGACAGCATTGTATACATTTATATACTCGTTTTCAAAAAGATCTGGAATGCGAGGCAACAAAGCAGATAGTATCCATTTAATCACTTGACTATTGTTTCCGGATCATTTCGATATTCAGTATAAATTGCTCCAAGCCAATACTCAAGAGTTCACCAGACTCTTGTCCCTCCCTCAATCGGGCAGGCCGGAGCGGGTATTCACCTCAGCAGATTCCTTCCATATCAAACATCAATTGTTTGTACTCTCCGTAAAGCAGAGCAACTTCTGGAAGTCCATGGCCGGACAAAAAGCCCCTCCCACTGCCTGAAAGCAGAGAGAGGAGCCTGTAAGAATCAAAGAAGAATTTTAAGGCTGATTTGCCCTCTTACTCTTCGCCTGTTTCAACTTTCTTAATATCCTCACTCTGATCTATGGTAAGATCAAAGCTGTTGAACATCTCATTGTCCGGCAATACCATAGAAAATGAATCCGTTCGATCTATACTGACATTGAGCTCCCCGGCGCTGAGATTGAGTACGTGACCTCCGGCCATTCTGTCATCTGAAATGAAATGAAAATGCCAGCCGACTGCATTCAGATCACTCATGTACTCAGGGCAATACAGTCCAACAACTGTACCCTTTATGTTTTCATAGTCGAAAAATGTCTGATCCGTTTCCAGCACTTTCGCCAGTGGCTGATACGGTTTAGTCTGAGGAAATTCACTTCTTACCTGTATTGTGCTGAACGTCCCCTCTGCCATGATCATGTAGAAGCGATTTACGCCCAGTTCGCTAACTTTCCTGTCAAGCTCGCTCTTCAGAACGTTAATTCCATCTATCCCGTTCAACTTAACGACTTCATCTGTATCAAAAAACGTCACATTTGAAAAAGGAACTGTTTCATCATCCGCAACGGCTTCGATGGTACCGTCATGTGCTGCTCTGTAAACGATTCCTTTAAGCATGATTAGTTCACCATTAAGTGCATCAAACGTCCCAATTCCAGTATCACCAAGTTCCTTGAGTTGTCCGACGGGCACGCTTCCATTGTAGTCACCAAATGTAAGTCCCTGCAGGAGTGACACCTGATTGATTACTTCCCTCTGAGCCGAACTGCCATCCGAAGCACTGACAATACCGGCGAAGCTACAGACAGTTAGGAACACAAAAAGTGCCAGCGATATTTCAAGTCTACGAATCTTCTTTCCGAAAACAAACATCTTCTTTCTTTTCTCCTTTTCTCTTTCTCAGATCTGAATTTATTAACACCCTATAAAGAACGATACTAATCCACCCTGCAAACACATGTACAGATCTCTATCAAGCTTAAGCTCTTTTATGCGTTCATATGCGAAAATGTAGACTGTGCCCAGTTATATTGCAACATATATGCTCCTTTATATTGAGTTAACACTCTCGGGTTTCCTTCCAGATAATCAAAATAATCGCACCGTACTTTTTTTCTGTCTATTCCCAGTTTTCCCCACGCCTTGATCAGAATATCTTCCTCTCCGATTTCGGAGAGAATTTTAATGAGGTCCTTTTTCACAACGCGAAGGTACGAATCGGAACTGCCCTGAAAAATTGCATTACTGATATCCGCAGAGGTACAGACAGCCCCCGCTTTATCAATCAGATAAGCCAGAAGCTCTTTGGAGCGTTTTGTAAATGAAGTGACTGGCTCTCCATTATAAAAAACCTCAAATTCACCAAAGCACCGAATAAACAGTCCTTTCTCCATAACTTTGTGCACATCGTTCTGGCGAAGCAGGGATAAAGCATGTTCTATTTTTTCTTTCGTAATCGGTTTCATCAGATAATCGCTGGCTCCTAAATCAAATGCCTGCGTAGCATAATTGCTGTATCCCGTGCAAAAAACTATATCGCAGCAAGGATACTGGTCTTTGATACGTCTAGCCAGATTAACCCCATTCATCCCCCCGATTTCAATATCCAGAAAGGCTATATTCATTTCTCTTTGAGGTAAAACAGCAAGCACATCCTCGGCATTATCAAAAGCGAGGATTTCCGCCTCCGGCATAGCCTCGTGGATTCGGTTGATCAGATGCTTTAACAGAATGGTTTCATCTTCTACTGCCAGTACTCTCATATCTTCTCCCCTTTCAAGCTTAATCAGGGAAATTCCTTCGCTTCCTTCCATGCAGATTGACGAATTCCTCAGCATACGATACACTTGTCCTGTATTCATGCAGCAGATCTTAACGCAAGCGCTTCTAACATGGCATTTCCAGATAATCAGAATGTTTATCTGACG
>CACXHF010000359.1 GCA_902767305.1 uncultured Eubacteriales bacterium | reverse complement strand
TTTTCCCGAACCGATGCAGGATTTGGACGCGTAATCAGGTGAACGGTAGATATAGACGGTTTCCTCCTGAATTGGTTCAGGCTGCTGTTCTTCAGCATTCGTATTTTCCTGCTCCGACGTTTCCTCTGGCTGTTCGTTGTTTACCTGTTCCTGAGGTGTTTCGGAACCTCCTTCTGACGATTCCGGATTCTGGACTTCTTCCCCATTTTCCTCTGTTTCGATCAGCTCGACCAGATCATCTGCACTGCTCAGCGACGGTACACTGAACTGGGTCAGAAACATCAGACTGACGCCAATGATAAATCCCTGTTTCTTTCTCATTCTTCTCCCTCCCTGCCGACCTCAACATGAACGTTCATCCCCGTACGTATCTGGGGCGTATTTTCAAACACCGCATAGCCGCTGTAAAATGGTTCGCCTTCTTCTTTTTCAGCAGCCACATAGGAGATCTCTGTTATATATCCTGTAACAGGCTTCTTTTCCTCGATCCATTCAAAGTAAATTCGGACCGGATCTCCCACTTTCACCTCGGAGAGGTTCTCCTGCGGAATATCAAACTCGATTTTCAGAGAATTGTCCGGGTAACAGGTAAACAGTGTATCGCCTTTTTCCACTTTCTGACCGGCGCTTACCGATACCTCTGCCACGATTCCGCTGAGTTCCGAACGGAGGGTGGATTCCATTGCCCGAAGAGCATCAATATCTCCTTCCACCGTTTCAAACAGCGTCTGTCCGCGTTCTACTTCCTCTCCGTCCGAAACATACAGGCGGATAATGCTTCCCGTCCCGGAAATGCTTCTGACACCTGTTCTGGATACTTTTCCCGAACCGATGCAGGATTTGGACGCGTAATCAGGTGAACGGTAGATATAGACGGTTTCCTCCATATACAGTTCACCGGCAACCGTCTCAATGGTGTAATCCGAACCGCTGACAGCGGTAATCCGTCCTGTTGCTCTGTGCGTCCCGTCTTTTGCGCACTTAATGTAAACCTTCTCACCTACAGTGACATAGGTTGTATCCGCGGAGCTGTACGCTTTTTTTATTGAAGCACTGACGGTAAATTTACTGACCGGCGCCAGGTAAAGAACGGTCTGCTCCGCATTGTCGCCAGGCTGCGCAAAAATGCCGGTGATCACCCCGTCCTCCGTTGCCATCACCCGTGTTGTCGCCATTTCAGCCACTTCATCCCCTACGGAAATGGTACTTCCCTGACGCAGTTCCATTCGTTTGACGATCCCCCCATAAGGTGCACGCATGCTGACTGCCTCACCCGGCACCGTTCTGCCGTCCATCAGGATCTCAGCATTTCCCGAAAGTGCCGTCACCGCCAGCAGGCAGAAAACGGCCGCCCCCCATCTTCGTTTCACTGTGCATTCTCCTCCGCACTTTCATTCCGGCCTCTGCCGGATCCGGCTCTCTGAGATGAACCCTTTTCCGGATTCGATTCCGTTCCCTGTTCACTTCGGGCTGATCCGGACGAGACCGTCCCGGCGTTCTGCCTGTCCTCCGAGGTTCCCCGGATTCGTCTCTGCCCGCCTGATTCCGTGGATTCATTCCCGGAACGGGACGAATCTTCCCCGGATTCGGATTGATCCGTCTGTACGCTGTCCGGCCGGTTTTCCGGGCGGGATCTCTCAGACGTCGTCTCCGCCTGCTCCGGTCTGCCGCCCTGCGGCGCCGTTTCAGGTGTTCCCGTTCCTTCCGTCTGCGGTTTCGGTCCGGTTTCACCGTTTGCACCGTTTCCGGGCGGATTCGCTCCGGAACGTCCCTCCTGAATCTGCCTGGGACCCCGGACTGCCTTTTCTTCATTAAATACTTTCCGTGTCCCGAAAATCTGCCTGAGCAGTTTTGTCAGAATTCCCGGCGTTTCTTCCTCTTCACTGAGAACAGGAGCATAGATCTGCTCCCCCTCAGACAGACCGTTTCGGATCTCAATCTGCATTCCATCTGAAAGGCCGGTTTCGACAGGTATTTTCTGCATGTTCTCGCCGTTTTTCCGATAGACAAACGGTTTTTCATCCTCATCAAAGGAAATTGCAGCGACCGGCAGTATCAGGACATTCTCTGCCGTCTCATCCGCCATTCGGACACTGACGGTCATGCCCGGAAGCACGGAGTCCGGTACTTCCAGCTTTGCCGTAACCGGATAATAGGCTACACGGCCATTACTGGCAGACATCCGGTTCACATGCGTTATGACTGTTTCTATTTCCAGGGAAAGCGGGACGATCGTCACAAAACACTTCTGCCCGGCCTCCACTTTCTTCACATCATATTCATCGACCTGAATCTGAATTTCAAGGTGCTCAAGGTCACTGATCTGTACAAGGGTGACATTCGGCCAGATATAATCCCCTTTCTTGAACCGCATCTCATTGACGGTTCCGCTGATGGATGCCTCGTAGATTTTTCCGGTTCCAAGCATAATCAGGGTATCCCCTTTATTTACCGTCTGGCCGGCCTTGACATACAGTTCCTTTATGGTCGTAACCCCTTCGGTATTTGAAATCGTCTCACTGTTTTCCACATTCAGTGTCGCGCTGAATGATTTATAGGTTTCAATGGTTCCCCGTTCAACCGTAAACATCTGCAGTTTTCCGCTGTCCTTTGCGGACAGAGTCCGGTTAAGATACACACCGCCCAGACACAGTGCAACAAGCAGAATCAATCCGATGATCAGGAAGATCTTCTTTTTCTTCTTCTTTCTGGTTTGCCGACGCACGGGCATCCCTCCACCACGTTATTGTCGAAAACATTATACACGAAAAAGCTGAAACGAAACTTAAAAGTCCGATAAAAAAGGCGGAAAGTCCGGATCACGCTGCTCTCGCTCCTTTACCGGACCGACAAATAACGGAAGCCTGCCGTCCATCAGACAATCTTCCAATTCAGAACCCCCTTTTTCATGAGGATTGCAGGAAAAAGTAATAAGGTTTAACGCTAAACTTACACCATTTTTGTCGTAATCCTATTTGACATTCCCATGTACGTTACGATATAATTGAGTCAGCTGGTACAAAAGATTGTACCAAAAATAATACAGGAGGAAAAACCCATGAAGAAACTGATCGCACTCTTTCTCTCACTCGCCATGGTCCTGACCGTCTGCTGCGCTCTGGCCGATGACCTGAACAGCTATACGCTGGATGAAATCATCGCCAAGGCTAAGGAAGAGGGACATGTGGAGTCCGTCGGCATGCCGGACAGCTGGGCCAACTGGGGCGACAGCTGGAAGGGCCTGACCGAAACCTACGGAATTGCCCATACTGACGAGGACATGAGCAGCGCCGAGGAGCTGAGCATGTTTGAAAACGACAGCACCCGCGACATCGGTGACGTCGGACTCGCCTTCACGCAGGTCGCACTTGACAAGGATCTGGTGCAGAGCTACAAGACCACCCACTGGGACAGCGTTCCTGAATGGGCCAAGGATCCGGACGGCAAATGGATGATCGCTTATACCGGATGCACCAGCTTCATCTTCAACAACGATCTGGCCAAAGGACAGCCCATGCCCACCAGCTGGCAGGACGTACGCAATGGAACCTATAAGCTGACCATCGGCGACGTCGTCGGCGGCGCTACCGGTCAGGGTGTTGTGGTTGCCACTGCCTACGCTTTCGGCGGCGATCTGGACAACCTGCAGCCTGCCTTTGATTTCTGGACTGAGATGGCCAAAGCCGGCCGTATCGACAGCGGTGACATCCTCCTGGCCCGTATTCAGGCCGGTGAAGTGGAATGCGGTGTCAGCTGGAGCTACAACGTACTGACCTACCGTGACCAGACCCCCAACTACAACATCACTGTCGGCATCCCCTCTGACGGCGCGATCCTGGTCGGATATGCCAGCGTCATCAGCAAAAACAGCGATTCTCCGTTCGCAGCCGCTCTGGCCCGCGAATACATCTTCTCTGACGAAGGACAGATCAATCTGGCCAAGTCCGGCGCTGTGCCCACCCGTACGGACGTTACCATCCCCGCGGACGTCATCGCCTCCACGTTCGATCCTTCCACTTATGCCAATGCTGTCGGCATCTCTGATGCGGCACACTATGCAAAGGTCTGCGAACAGATCTCCGAATGGTGGGATGAGAACATTATTCCTCTTCTGAACTGATTCTCAATTCTCTGAATGCCTTCGGGGGCGTACCAAAAGTGCGCCCCCTCATTTTTAGGATGGAGAGACGCCTATGCAAGAAAAACGCAAAGTAAAAGTGCTGAACAGCCGGAATAACCGGTACTATTATCTGCTGGCACTGGTCCCCTTCCTTTTTCTGGTTATCATGTACGAACTGCTCCCGCTGCTCATGCTGATCGTGGACAGTTTCGGGCTGGACAACAATGCCAGCGTCCATTTTTCCCTTGAGAATTACACCAAGATATTCACTACCCTCAAGTATCAGAAATCCATCGAGAACAGTCTGCGGATCACTCTGATTTCCACCTTTGCAGGCATCATCATTGCCTTTCTGGGTGCACGTGCCGCGCATAATTCACGGGGGAGATTCCGGAACGTTTTTATGACGGTTCTCAACATGACCTCCAATTTTGCCGGTGTTCCGCTGGCCTTCGCCTACATGATCATTCTGGGCAACGCCGGTGTGGTCAAGCAGATCGCCAACGCTCATCATATCGCATTCATCCAGAACTTTGACCTGTATACCAGCGGCGGACTGACGCTGATGTACATCTACTTCCAGATTCCTCTCTCCACCCTGCTCCTGATTCCCGCCTTCAACGGCATCCGGAAAGAATGGAATGAGGCTAACATGCTGCTGGGCGGAACGAGTGCCCACTTCTGGTTCAAAGTGGCCATTCCCGTGCTGCTGCCCAGTCTGTTCTCCACCATCAGCGTACTTTTCGCCAATGCACTCTGTGCCTATGCCACAGCCTATGCACTGCTGATGAACAATTTCTCTCTGCTGCCCGTCAACATCTCTGCCTCCTTCGTCGGCGATATCAAGACCAAGCCGAAGCTGGGCGCGGCCCTCTCTGTGGTGATGATGCTGATCATGTGTCTGGTGATTCTGCTCAACAACTACATCACGAAAAAAACGACCAAGTGGGAAGGGAGGTAAGTCAGGATGAACCGAAGTGCACGTATCTCTGCCAACATCGTCATGACCATCGTGGTCATCTGGCTTCTGATTCCCCTGGTTGCCACCATTATCTACAGTCTGTTTGAGGACTGGACCGGCATCATTCCCCACGGTTTCACGCTGGCCAATTATCAGAAAATCTTCACGGACACGGCCTTCCTGACGGCCATGTATCAGACCCTGATTGTCTGTGCCGTGCCGATTGCCATCACCATCGTAGTCGTGCTGCTGGCACTTTTCGTGGTCACCGTTTACTTCCCGAAACTGGAAAAATACGTCCAGATTCTCTGTATGATTCCCTATACGATTCAGGGAGTCATCCTTTCCGTTTCCATCCTGATTCTGTATGCCCGGGGCAAGAGCATTTTCAGCGGACGCATGGTTATGCTGATCGGTGCATACTGCATCATCATTCTGCCGCATATTTACAACGGCATCCGGAACGGCATGCGCGCCATCAACATGAACATGCTGCTGGAAGCGGCGGAGATGCTGGGTGAAAGCAAGCTGAAGGCGTTCTTCAAGGTGATCGTTCCCAATATCCTGACCGGCATCACGGTCTCCAGCCTGCTGGCCGTCGGGCTTCTGTTCGGGGACTATGTCATTATCCGGAACCTATCCAGCCCGAACGTCAACAACATGC
>CACXHF010000358.1 GCA_902767305.1 uncultured Eubacteriales bacterium | reverse complement strand
GTCAGCAACCAGAGACTCAGTGGTGAGGACGGTAGCTGCAACGGAGGCAGCATTCTGCAGAGCACTACGGGTAACCTTAGTCGGATCAATGATGCCGGCTTCGTTCATGTCGACATACTTGTTGTTGAGTGCGTCATAACCATAGCCGCACTTTCCGGCACGCTTGATGTTCTCGACGACAACGGATCCCTCTACGCCGGCGTTCTGAGCAATCTGACGAACCGGCTCTTCGAGTGCACGCAGGATGATCTGTACACCGGTCTTGGCATCGCCGCTGAATTCCGGCAGCAGAGCCTCAACGTCAGCGATGGTATTGAGCAGAGCCGTTCCGCCGCCCGGGACGATACCCTCTTCAACTGCAGCACGAGTAGCAGCAAGAGCATCTTCAATGCGGAGCTTGCGCTCTTTCATCTCGATCTCGGTAGCAGCACCAACCTGGATAACGGCTACGCCGCCGGCCAGCTTGGCAAGACGCTCCTGGAGCTTCTCACGGTCATAATCGGAAGTGGTATCACCGATCTGAGCACGAATGGAAGCGATACGAGCACTGATGGCTTCCTTGCTGCCTGCGCCTTCGACGATGGTGGTGTTGTCCTTGTCAACCTTGACCTGACGGGCGCTGCCCAGCATGTCCATGGTAGCAGACTTAAGGTCATAACCAAGTTCCTCAGAGATCACCTGTCCACCAGTCAGGATAGCAATATCCTGCAGCATGGCCTTCCGGCGGTCGCCGAAGCCAGGTGCCTTAACGCCGACACAGGTGAAAGTGCCACGCAGTTTGTTGACAACCAGGGTAGCCATAGCCTCGCCCTCGATGTCCTCAGCAATGATCAGCATCTGACGGCCAGCCTGCACAACCTGCTCGAGAAGGGGAAGGATCTCCTGAATATTGGTGATCTTCTTGTCTGTGATGAGAATGTACGGATTGTTCAGTACAGCTTCCATCTTTTCGGTATCGGTAGCCATGTATGCAGAAACATAACCACGGTCAAACTGCATGCCTTCCACCAGGTTCAGGTTGGTCTGCATGGTCTTGCTTTCCTCAACAGTGATGACACCGTCATTTCCGACCTTCTCCATAGCCTCAGAAATGAGCTTGCCGACAGAGGGGTTGGAAGCGGAAATTGCAGCGATGTTCTCAATAGACTGCTTGCCGCTGACAGGCTGGCTCATCTTCTTGAGGCTCTCGACTGCTGCATTGGTAGCAGCTTCAATGCCGCTGCGCAGAACCATCGGATTTGCACCGGCTGCCAGGTTCTTGAGACCCTCGCGGATGATCGCCTGAGCCAGCAGGGTAGCAGTGGTGGTGCCATCACCGGCAACATCGTTCGTCTTGGTGGCAACTTCCTTAACCAGCTGGGCACCCATGTTTTCAAAGGCATCCTGAAGCTCAACTTCCTTGGCAATCGTCACACCATCGTTGGTGATGAGCGGGCTGCCATACTTCTTATCGAGCACGACATTGCGGCCTTTCGGTCCAAGAGTGATTTTAACAGTATCTGCAAGAGCATTGATACCTTTTTCCAGAGAACGGCGGGCTTCTTCGCCGAAAATAATCTGCTTAGCCATAATTGTATTCCTCCTGTCAATTCCTTACTCTACAATCGCGAGAATGTCATTCTGACGGATGATCTTGTACTCTTCTCCATCCATCTTGATCTCAGTGCCTGCATACTTGGAATAGACAACTTTCTGTCCTTCCTTAACCTGCATGGTAATATCTTTCCCGTCAACGACGCCGCCAGGGCCGACAGCGATAACAAATGCATACTGCGGCTTTTCTTTCGCAGAATTGGTCAGGATAATGCCACCCTTGGTGGTCTCCTCGCTCTCAGCGTCCTTGATAACTACACGGTCGAAAAGGGGTTTCAGATTCATGATTCGGACCTCCTTAATATTCTTCCATACGGAATTAAACGTTTCCTGAATTGTTAGCACTCAATCGCGGTGAGTGCTAACAAGCGTGTAATACTATAATTCCGAAACGATATTTCTTCAACCTGAGAAAACAGGTAAAATCGTCAGAATTCGTCCAAATTCAGCTGATTTCTAAAAATAAATCATTCAGACACGTGAAAATTCAAATATTCTCCTGTTTTCTTTATTTTTCAACGAACCATCCCAATTTATTCAGATTTGATGTATGATGGTCGTATCTGAAAGGGGAGAGAAAATGGATAATTTTGCTTGCAGGCTCATCGAATGGTATGATCACGGGCATCGAAACTTTCCGTGGAGAGAGACACACGATCCATATCGAATCTGGGTATCAGAGATCATGCTCCAGCAGACACGGGCGGAAACTGTCGTTCCGTATTATAACCGCTTTATGACGCGCTTTCCGACGATTGAAGCGCTTGCAGAGGCAAAAGACGACGAACTGCTCAAAGCATGGGAAGGCCTTGGCTATTACAGTCGGGCAAGAAATCTGAAAAAGTGTGCGATCCTGGTACTGAGGGAATCCGGTGGGCATTTTCCGGAGACGCCGGATGCTCTGATAAAGCTTCCTGGGATCGGTCCCTATACTGCGGGGGCAATTGCCTCGATTGCTTTCGGCTGCCGATGCAGTGCGGTAGATGGAAATGTCCTGCGGGTGATGGCACGGGTGGAGGGAATAGAGGAAGACATCCGCCGCCCGGAGACGGTTCGCCAGATCAGGGAGCGAACGGATGAACGTCTGCCGGAGGAAAACTGTGACCGTTTTTCCAATGCCATGATGGAACTCGGCGCCTGTATCTGTCTGCCAAAGCATCCGAAGTGCGGGAGCTGTCCGGTTTCAGACTTTTGTACGGCACAGAAAACGGCCAGACAGGATCAGCTGCCTGTCCGTTCTAAATTGAAGTCGCAGCGGGTGGAAAAACGGGATATCCTTCTTCTGTATTTCGGAAATCAGGTAATGATTGTCCGTCAGAATGAAGGACTCCTTAAGGGAATGTATTCTTTTCCGAATCTTGAGGGCTGGCTTTCTGAGCAGGAACATCTGGAGTTCCTTCACAGTCACGGGATGATCGGCCAGCGTCTGGGAGAAAGGGAAGCTGCCAGACACGTCTTTTCACATGTAATCTGGGAAATGCGGATTTATGAATACAGGGTAATCCGTCACAACGGGGATCATGAAAACTGGGTGGACGGGACAAAGCTGGAAAGTCTTCCCATGGCGACAGCAATAAAAAAAGCCAGGCTATACTGCCTGGCCAGATTAAATCAGGATGCTTCAGAGTTTCCTATTTCGCTGCTTCAGAAATGAAGCAGCTTTATTTTTTGATGTAGCACAGCACGTATCCGTGAGGAATTTGTGCAGGGAACATACAGACTGAAATTTTTTCCGGAAACATGGAAAGTACCGTAGCCTTCATTGTCGATACGAACAGGTGGGAATCCACCATGCAGTGCGATGAATTGTTTTCCGGCATGTCTTTTCCCGACATACATCCGTTTTTTTCCATCTTCCTGATTGGAACAGAGGAAAGCCAGACCACTTCCGCGATGCTCACGGTCTCCAATGCGGGTAAATCCGACGATGGAATGGTGATCAAAGTAATCATACAGCTGACCATAGGCGTATTTCCGACAGACGTGCATCAGAAAGGGCAGATGTCTGACCGGCTCGATCTGCTGGTACGGCATGCCGTACAGATCTCCCCAGAAGACACAGGGAATTCCCTGACCGCGAAGGAGAATAATGCCGTAGGCAACAGCCTTAAACCATCCGGAAACAAAGCTCTCCAGTGACTGTCCCGGCTGGGTATCATGATTGTCAACAAAGGTAACCGCATAATTCGGCTGTGCTTTCGTCATTGTATCGTTCAGCAGCGATCCCATATCAAAGCTGCCGTCACTGCGAGATGCTTCATAAAAACGGTAATGGAGTGGAACATCAAACAAAGACATGCTGTAATGAACCGATTCCAGATAGTTAAGGAGAAGGGACAGGTTTGAACTCCAGTATTCTCCGACGGAAAACAGTTCCTGCCCGGTCTGCTGACGCAGTGCGCTCAGCCATTCTTCCATGAAACTGGCACTGATATGCTTGACGGCATCCAGCCGGAATCCGTCAACACCTGTTTTTCTGAGGGTAAACAATCCAAGACGGATCAGTTCCTTTTTGACATCGGGCTGCTGGACATCTACATCACAGCCAAGAAGGTAATCGTAGTTTCCCAGTTCACCGTCAACATCCTGCGAAAAGGATTTCCCGTCGATCAGGAAAAGATGATGGTCCGGATCGTTTTTATCATATTCTACGGCAGTGAAACAGTGACTGTCCCACTGGAAATCCGAATAGCGGCCGTTACGGCCTGGAAAGGTAAATTTTGTATATAGAATCGAATCCTGTGTCTCAGGCTGAATCTCCAGACGATTTGTAGGGGAAACCACATGTGTTTTCACTGATTCGGCTTCATCTGCGCCTACACGGTGATTCATAACCATATCTGAAAGAGCTTTAATGCCAAAGCGGTGCAGCATTCGAATTGTATGTTGATATTGACGAACTGTTCCATACTTTGTCCGAACAGTTCCGCACTGATTGAATTCACCAAGATCATAAGGGTCATATACGGCATATCCAACTTCGTCCCGTCCCTTGAATCCTTTATAGGCAGGCGGGAGCCAGATGGATGTCACACCGGCCAGACGCAGTGAAAGCGCTCTGGATGAAAGCCTTTTCCAGTGCTTTCCATCAGCTGGCAAATTCCATTCAAATCCCTGAAGCATAATTTCGTTTTTTTCCATCTCAAACCTCCTCTCAAATGGACGGGCATCATTATAAACCATTGTGTCAACCCTTTCTGCCTGCAAGCACTGAAAAAAAGAAGGCAGAAAGCAGAAAAAAGGACAGTAGATTCGGAGTTTTACTTCATTTTCAGAAGTCCGGAACAGTTTTTGCTTCAGAATTCTGAAAAAGAAAAAAGAAAGGAAGAAAATGCGGAGGAGCACTTTCTTCCAATATTATTACCGGAAACACACTTATCTGGACTCGAAAGAAAACCCACTGAACACAGGTTCACCGGTATATGTAAGGGGAACAACTTCGCCTCTCAGAACGGAAAGTGCTGCATTTGCCATAGTTTCGAGCTCAAATTCACTGGGATAAACAAAAACATCGGCAATAAATCCACATCTGCGGCGTATTTCCTGCTCGATTTCCGGAAAGCGGAGAAGGCCGCCGGTCAGAATGATGCCATCAACCTGTCCACACAGGACAGTACTCATGGCACCGATATACCGGCAGATCTGATAGATCATGGCATCCCATACCAGCCTGGCATATGCATCACCGGAATCGATGAGCGCATGAATCTGGTCGGCATTGGAGGTGCCAAAATGGCTGCTGAGTCCACCGGATTCCGTGCAGAGCATAAGGAGATCTGCTTTTGACATTTGGCTGAAGTGCTCCAGAATATCCGTGACCGCCATACTGCCCATTCTGGTAGGAGTGAAAGGTCCTTCTCCGCCGCCGGCGTTGTTTCCATCAATCATTCGGCCTTTTTCGTGTGCAGTAACAGAGATGCCGCCATCAATGTGGCACAGAATCAGATTCAGATCCTCATACGGACGCCCTACTGCTTTCCCGTGCCGTCTGCCGGTTTCCTTGAGACTCAGTGCGTGAGAAATGGCATGACGATATACCCCTTTGACACCGGTAATCCTCGCCACATCCTGAAGCTCATCAACAACAGTCGGATTCAGCGTCAGAATTTGTCCTCCATAAATCTTCTGAAGTTCTGCAGCAAGCTGTATTCCCAGATTTGAGACGTGATTGAGTCCGCCTTTCTGCTCACGTGTATCCTGTATCATCCGGTCGTTAATCGCGTAAACTCCGCTTTTCACGGAATATGAACTGCCGCCTCGTCCGACGATGGCATCCAGATGGGAGAGATCCAGATGATTTTCTTCAATAAATGACCGGATAACTTCAAGCCGATAGGGAAGCTGTTCATTGATTGTCTGGAACTGCTTCAGAATAGACGAATCATGAAAGACATTCTCGCAGGCTGTCTGTGTTTCATTTTCATAAAGGGCCAGTTTCGTTGAGGTAGAGCCAGGGTTGATGACAAACACTTTGTACTTCATCGAATTCCTCATGCTTTCTAGTGCTGAACAAACTGCCATTTTATATGAAGTGGTGTTCTTGTTTGCTCGATTTATTCTTACAGACAGAGTTTACGCTATACGGAACTTACTGTCAATTGTATAAATAAGGATGAAGTTATTACATATGGCCGGCAAAAAAGATTTTCTGTTTTTTTTCTGACAACCCCATTTTTCAGATCAAAGTTTCCGTATAGGAGAGCAGAGAGGAACAAAACCTGAACAGCTGCGGGTCTTCACCTCTCTGACAGAAATAAACTGAAAGGAAAATACTAAAAAATGAAGAAACTTAAATGGACGGCAGCAGTGCTGCTTGTAATGATTACCCTGACTGCAACTTCTTTCGCTGATAACAGAAAAGCTCCTGGCGGCAGAAATCAAGGCGGAATGAATGGTGGACCTTCAATGCGACAGGAAAACCGGAACTCAGGAGAGAACGGTTCCGAAACAGGAACCAGGAATAACAGACAGCAGAAAAACAGCCGGCAGCAGTCACCTGACAATGTACCTCAGAATGGTGAAAACACTCAGAACCAGATACCGGGCAACGTACGGCAGAATGGCGGTAACGTTCAGAATCAGATGCCGGGCAATGCCTGGCAGAACGACGGTAACGTTCAGAATCAGATGCCGGGCAATGCCTGGCAGAACGACGGTAACGTTCAGAATCAGATGCCGGG
>CACXHF010000357.1 GCA_902767305.1 uncultured Eubacteriales bacterium | reverse complement strand
TTGGGATGCATGATCAGTGCGCGGGCAATGCCGACACGCTGACGCTGGCCGCCGGAAAACTGATGCGGATAGCGGGCAGCATGTTCGGGACTGAGACCGACCAGTTTGAGCATTTCGCTGATCTGGTCCGCCCGGTTCTGGCGGGAAGTGAAGCGGTGATGGATATCCAGTCCCTCCCCGATGATGTCGGCGACCTTTTTGCGGGGATTCAGAGAGGCCATGGGATCCTGGAAGATCATCTGCATGTCCATGCGCAGCATGTCACGGGTAGCGCTGTCCAGCTTTCCGGTAATGTCGCGGCCGTTGAAAAGGATTTTGCCGCCGGTAGGATTGTACAGACGGATAATGCTCCGGCCGATGGTGGTTTTTCCGGAACCGCTTTCGCCGACCAGACCGTAGGTTTCGCCGGGGTAAATGTTAAAGGATACACCATTGACCGCCTTGACCGTATAGGTGCGGGAAATGGGGAAAAACTGCTGCAGGTTCTTTACCTGCAATAAAGGCTCTGTCATAAGTATTTTTCCACCTCTTTCCGGGCTCTTGCCAGACGCTGCTGCAGTTCCTGCGGAAGCTCGATCTTCGGCGCGTCAGGATGCAGCAGCCAGGTGGCGGCATAATGGGTGCGGCTGACCTGGAAAAGGGGCGGTTCGGCCTTTTCGTCGATCGCCAGTGCAAACTGGTTGCGGGCGGCGAAAGCGTCGCCCCTGGGTTCATGCAGCAGATTCGGCGGACTGCCGGGGATGGAATAGAGCCGGTCGTCCGCCGTATCCAGATCCGGCATGGCGGAGAGCAGACCCCAGGTATAGGGGTGCTTCGGATCGTAGAAGATTTCGTTGACATTTCCGACTTCCACGATTTTTCCGGCATACATCACGTCCACAAAGTCGGCCACTTTGGCCACAACGCCCAGATCATGTGTAATGTAGATGACGCTGAGCTTCATTTTCTTCTGAATGTCCATGATCAGTTCCAGAATGCGTGCCTGAATGGTCACGTCCAGCGCGGTCGTCGGCTCATCGCAGATCAGAATATCCGGATCAGCGCTCAGGGCGATGGCAATGACCACACGCTGCCGCATGCCGCCGGAGAGCTGGTGCGGATAGTTTTTAAACCGCTTCTCTGCATCGGGAATGCCTACCAGGTTCAGAAGCTCGATCGCCCGGGCGCGCGCATCCGGCAGGGACATGTTCTTGTGCAGGAACATGCCTTCCATGATCTGCCGGCCAATGGGCATGGTCGGATCCAGACTGGTCATGGGATCCTGGAAGACCATGGCGATGCGCTGTCCGTTGAAGTGCTGGCGCAGCTGTTTTTTCGGCAGCTTCAGCAGATCGACGGTCTGTTCCCGGCCGCTTTCATCGGTATAGGTATAGAAGATTTCACCGCTGTTGATCACAGCATTGCTGTCAAGGAGACCCATGGCGGCTTTCATGGTAACGGATTTTCCGGAACCGGATTCACCGACGATGGCCACGGTTTCCCCCTTGCGCAAGTCGATGTTCACGCCGCGGATGGCGTGAACCGTACCGGCATTGGTTTTAAAGGAAATGTCAAGATTTCGGATATCGAGGATGGTTTTGGATGTTTCACTCATTGCATGTTCCTCCTCACATATCCTCAAGCTTCGGTGCGAGTGCTTCACGCAGTCCGTCGCCGATAAAGTTGAATCCCAGCATCAGGAGCGCCAGGACGAAAATAGGCGGCAGAATCTGGTAAGGGAGGGTGGTGATGTTATTGAAGCCATCCTCGATCAGCGTGCCGACCGAACACTGCGGCAGAACAATGCCGACGCCGACGAAACTCAGAAATGCCTCGGTGAAAATGGCGGTAGGAATGGAGAACATCACCTGCGTGATGATAGGGCCGATGGTGTTCGGCAGAATTTCCTTGAAGATGATGTGCCCGTTCCGCGCACCGAGTGTACGGCTGGCCAGGACATATTCCTGTTCCTTGATTTTCAGCATCTCCGCCCGGGCAATCTTGCTCATGCCGATCCACTCGGTCAGAAGGAGCGCCACAATGACAAGGCCCATGCCTTTGGGCATGAAGATGGCCAGCACGGAGACGATGACCAGCCGCGGAACGGAATTGGCGATTTCCACGAACCGCTGCATCAGCTGGTCCACGATTCCGCCGAAATAGCCGGAGATCAGCCCGTAACTCATGCCGATAATCATATCGATAATAATGGTCACAAAGGCAATGAGCAGCGATACCCGTGCACCGTACCAGGTGCGTGTCCACAGGTCGCGGCCCAGATCATCGGTTCCGAACAGGAAGGTATAGCCGGCAAAATTGCCTTCCAGTTCCTCGCCGGTGAGGATTCGGTGCAGAACCGGAATCTGCGGGGCAATGCCCTTGGCGACGACGCGCTTGTTTTTTTCATTCCGGTACTGGACGATGTCCCGGTAGCCATAGGCATTCAGGACAGGACCGAAGACGGCCAGGAGAAGAATGACGGTAATGATGACCAGTCCGACCACTGCCCGGCGGTTTTTGAAGAAATGGGTGATGACGCCCTTCCAGTAGCTCTGTGAGGCAAAATTGGCATCGGTATGGATATCCCGGTGCTCAAGCAGGACGAAGTCTTCCTTTTTCGGAATGTAAGGCGCGGCAGGCGCGGCTGTCTGTTCGATTTTTTTTGTCATCTGTTACGCCTCCTCGCCTTTGGCAGACACGCGGATCCGCGGATCCAGTACGCCGTACAGCAGATCGACCAGCAGCATGATGCCGATGTACAGGGCAGAATACAGGATTCCGAGTGCCAGAACGTAGTTGTAGTCAATGCCTTCCCCTGCGATGGCGTCCACCATCAGCTTGCCGATGCCGTTAATGCCGTAGATCTTTTCAACGACCAGTGCACCGGTCAGCAGGTCAACGACCAGCGGTGCCAGAACGGTGACAATGGGGATGAGGGCGTTGCGCAGCACGTGCTTCATGACCAGATCGCGGCCGTACATTCCCTTGGATTCGGCCAGACGCACATAGTCACTGTCAAATACTTCCACCATTTCGTTCCGGGTGAACCGTGCAATGGTGGACATGGTGAAAAGACTCAGCGAAATGGATGGAATGACCGCGGAAAAGGCGAAACGGGTGTTGTCGAAGAAATAGGGAAAGAACGGGATTTTAAAGGAAAACGTGTACTGGAGGAAAATAAGAAAGACATAGGAGGGCACACATACACCGAGAATGGAAAAGACGGTGCAGAAGCCGTCCAGAAATTTTCCTCTGTTCAATGCTGCCGTGATGCCAAGCAGCAGGCCGACTGCCGTTCCCAGCAGGATGGCCATGCCGCCAATCCTGAACGAATTGGAGATGGCGGTGGACAGCACCGTCTTGATCGGAGCGCCATTGTACAAGGAGGTGCCTTTGCCAAAGTCGCCGTGCAGTACATTTCCCATATACCGGATGAACTGGGTCAGAATCGGGTCGTCAAGTCCCATTTCCGCCCGTTTGTTGGCAATCTGCTCATCACTCATGCGCTCGGAGGGAAACGGATTGCCGGGCATGATGCGTACCAGCAGAAACAGCAGGAATGTAATGATCAGCAGCGTCAGCAGTGCCATTCCCAGGCGTTTCAAGATGTATTTGGTCATAATTCAGCAGTCCTTTAAACGGAATAATCAGAGCGGTCCGCGGACCGCTCTGATCTGTCATTTGTCCATCTGTTTCCGGTCGTGATTACTTGAGAACGGTATCCTTGTAGACACGGTTCAGTGCAACGGGGTGGAACTGAATGTTCTCGGCGCCGTTCACGATCAGATTGGCGTTGGCCTTGGTATACAGCGGAGCGATAACCGCCTCCTGGAGAACCAGGGTCTCAGCCTTGTACATGGCATCCCAGCGGGCGTCATAGTCGGTGATATAGGCGCCGGTGGTGCAGTCGGCGATCAGCTGATCGTATTCTGCATTGCTCCAGAAGCCGTAGTTGTTGGAGTTGTTGGTGACCCACATGCCGAGATAGGTCATGGGATCGGCGTAGTCCGGACCCCAGCGGGTCAGGGCGATGTCATAGTTGTCGTTCTGCATCTTGTCGAGGCGTTCCGCCTTGGTCATGGGCTGCAGATTGATGGTCAGGCCGGGCAGAGCGTCTTCCACGTCTTCCTTGATGGCCTGGGCAACCTTGGCCACTTCGTCGCCTTCGTTGTTGCCGTACACCATGGTGAATTCAAAGGTGTCGGTTCCGAGCTCTTCCTTGGCCTTCTCGAAGTAGGCAAGCGCCTTCTCCGGATCATAGCCGACATAGTCCGCAAACATCTCCTGATCGGCGGAGAAGTCTTTGCCGGTGGTGCTGCTGGCGGCGAACTGCGGGGGAACAGCGGTATAGGTGGCCAGAGAACCGTCCATGACATAGTTGTCAACCAGATTGTCACGGTCAATGGCGTTGGTGATAGCCAGACGGAGGTTGGCATTGGCCAGCTTGCCGCCCTGGGCATTCTTTTCGGTCTGGCTGAAAGAGAGATACCACATGTAACCGGCACCGGTCACCTTGAGGTTCTGGGCCAGAGAAGCATCCTTTTCAGCTGCGGCAACCTGGTTGCCGGAGATCATGACGACATCCAGTGCGCCGGTACGGAAAGCGGTGAGCGCGTTGTCAGAGGAACCGACAACCTGATACTTGATGCCGGCCAGCTGGACGCGGGCAGCATCCCAGTAATCCGCATTCTTCTTCACCGACAGGTTGGCGGTGCCGGGGGTGTAGTCCTCAAGAATGAAAGCGCCGTTGCTCAGGAAGGTGGCAGGGCTGGTGCCGTAGGTGCCTTCCTCCAGGCTGCTGTAGAACTTCTCATTGATGGGATAGAAGGTCGGGAAATACATGAGGCTGGGGAAGAAGGAGACCGGCACGTTCAGCTCAACGACGAAGGTCTTGTCATCCGGTGCGGAAACGCCCAGCGTGGTCAGGTCGTCGGTCTTCTTGCTGATGATTTCGGCAGCGCCCTTGATGTTGCCGATTTCATCCAGCATGTAGGCATACTCGCCGGCTTCCTTGGCGATCCGGCGCCATGCGAACACGAAGTCGTTGGCGGTGACGGGATCACCGTTGGACCACTTGGTATCGCGGAGGTGGAAGGTATAGGTCAGGCCGTCCGCGGAGAGGTCGTAGGATTCTGCGATTGCAGGAACGGCAGCACCGTCTGCATCCATCTGCAGAAGACCGTCGATACAGTTGGCAATTACCTCGAAGGAATCACCGTCGGTTGCCAGATTGGTGTCCAGGCTCATGACGTTGGTGCCAAGCATGACACCCAGATATCTGTCCTCTGCCATGCCGGAAACGGCACAGAATGCGAAGACAGCCAGCATCAGCATTACACAAAGTTTCTTCATAAAAGTGTTTCCTTTCTTAAAAAGTTTCGGGCACTGGCCCGCTCTCAATGGAGTGACCGCATTTTATCACATTAAAGTACGGAAGTAAATAGAAAAACTGCAGGATGAGAGCAAAACAGTCTTAAAAAAGCAGGGAAATGAGCGGAAAAAACCTGCAGAATGAAAAAAGACCGGTGGGAAAATGCAAATTGTCCGTTCAGATCCGAACGGAACGGGTGGTATTTTTCCGGTGTTCGTGGTATGCTGTTGCGGAACGGACCGGCCGGTGAGGCAGGACCGAAAAGAAGTAAAAGACAACGGGGGTTGAAGGATGAGCAGTCAGTATTATCAGATTATTGACGTGACGGATGCCGGTCCCTATGTGACCCGGCTGGTGCTGTGCATGCCCCGCCCGGTCAGCGCGTTGGAAGCGTGTCCGGACCGGTTCTCGGGGTATGTGGAAATGAAGGACCGGGACGGGACAGGAATTGAGGTGCCGAAGTCCTTCCTGGAGAAGGATCAGCTGGTTCCCAGCCGCGGCTATCGGCCGGTGACGGCGGCGTATCCCTCTTCACTGAACGGTGAAAGGGCTGAAGGGGAGAGCCGGTATCTGACGCTTGAGATGCCGTACGGGCCTTTGTGGAAATGCTCCGGGGCGATTACCCCGGACCGGAAGAACATCAACGGACATGGACGGTACACGTTCGGGGATTACCGCATTACACTGACAGCGCCGGTCGGGGAGGGCGGGACGGAACTGGACGGACTGGTCTTTGATCACTGCGCCGGCGTGTTCAATCCGAAGATTGAACGCTTTCAGCCGGGCATTTCATCGCACCCGGACCTGCCCATCCGCTACAGCTATTTTGTTCCGCGCAGGCTGGATGCGCCGAAGCCGCTGATTGTTTTCCTGCATGGGGCAGGCGAAGGCGGGCAGGACCTGCCGGTTGTCTGCTCCGGCGTCAAGGGCACGGAACTGACCGAGGACTGGATGCAGGACATCTTCGGCGGTGCATTTGTCCTGCTGCCGCAGTGTGATACCATGTGGATGGACGACGGAAGCGGACAATACGGGAATTCCGGGATTTCCATGTATACGGAGGCGCTCAGATACCTGATTGAGGAGTTCGTGAACCGTTTCCGCTGCGCCATTGATCCGGACCGGGTATATCTGGGCGGATATTCCAACGGAGGTTTTATGACTCTGCGCATGCTGATGACCTGCCCGGAACTGTTTGCGGCGGCGTTTCCTGTCTGCGAGGCCATGCCGGATGACCGGATTACGGAGGCGGAGATCCGGCGGATGAAGGAGATCCCCATCTGGTTTGTGCATGCCGGGAACGATCCGGTGGTGCGGCCGGAACGGACAGCCATTCCGACGTACAGGCGGCTGATGGCCGCCGGAGCCCGGGACTGTCACTTTACTCTCTGGGACAAAATCGAGGATCTGCATGGAACGTTTACGGATGCAGATGGAAAGCCGTATGAATACATGGGGCACTTTTCCTGGATACACGTGCTGAACGATGACTGCCGTCTGGACTTTGACGGGCAGCCGGTCCTCCGGAACGGCGCTCCTGTGTCCCTGATGCACTGGCTCAGCGCACAGAAAAGGGGACACTGAACGGGAAAAAGGAAAAGGCACAGAGAATTCTCTGTGCCTTTTCGTTATGTGCGGAATGATTCTGAATCAATCAGTCCATCGTCGCATAGGTCCAGATGACGTCGCCGGTCGCCAGACGGATAACGTTGTGGACGTTGGGCTTGAGCATCTGAGCGGTGGTGTAGTAGTAGAGCGGGTTCACGCCGCCGGTCGCCATGAGGACTTTCTCAGCCTCGGCAGCCAGCTTGGCACGCTCGGCAGGATCGGTGGCTGCCTTGACGGCATCGACGAGGGCGTCATAGGCCTCAGCCCAGGTCTTGTTGCCTTCCGGTCCCCAGTAAGCGCCCATGCCGGCATCCTTGGTGACTTCGCTGTTGCGGGTGTAGTCGCCGATGTCGCGGCCAAGACGCGGATAGTTGTTGCCGGACTGGGAAATGAAGATATCGAGGAAGTTGACAACATCGTTGAAGTCAGCAATCCATCCCATACGGGCGGCCTCTGCGTCGCCGGCCTTCAGCTTGGTCTGCAGG
>CACXHF010000356.1 GCA_902767305.1 uncultured Eubacteriales bacterium | reverse complement strand
CTGTACTGTGTAAAGGTATCGATGGCGTCGCGCCAGTCAATCCATCTGCCATCTTCGAGGCTGATGTAATTTTCGCCACGGTTGACAATGGCTTTGCAACAGCGCAGCAGTTCAGCATGTGTATCTTTATGCAGCTCTGCATATGCTTCAGGAGCTTTTTCTCCCAGACTGGAAGTGTTGACCAGCGCATATTTCTGGCCTTCCGGTATGTTCACACGTTCGAGGACAGTGATGCCGATGGATGAGCCTTCAGGGATAACCAGGTTTGTCGGCAGTGACATGCGATGGTAGCCGGCATAGGTAAAGGTTTCAGTAATACTCTCGAGAAGCTTGTCGTCCGTTGGCGTTGCAGCATCCTCATTGAGCAGGTAGACTGCTGCCGTGACCGTTGTGTTGAGATCACCGGTCATTGCAGAAATGTGCTGCAGAACACATTCGTTCGCAACCTGATAGACGCTGGATGCGTATACAGGCGAGTCGAACAGAGTAGAGCTGATGATTTCGGCAGGCATGTAATCATACTGGAGGACACTATAGTGGTCCAGTTTCTGTACATCTGAATTGTTTACATACTCAAAACTCTGGATGCCTGATAGTGTCGAGTCGTAATAGGAGAGGTAGAAATAACCGTCATTGCCCCAGTCAGTGCCCCAGCTGTTCTTTACAATCCAGGCACCGTCAGCCGGAGGCTGATTCCCTTCTTTGAAACTCGAGGCGGGGAATGTATCATCCCAGCCAACCACACAGACAGAATGGTTTGATGCGAAAATACCAGAGGTGTACTGAGCCCAGATCACCGGATCATCCCCGATAAAGCTCATATAAACTTCTCTGTTTTCTTCTTTCATCACCTCTTCGATGGACTCACCGAATGCTGCGCTGTTGATGAGTACTCTCAGCTGAACGGTATCAAGTGCATGCACATCATAGAGGTCCTCCGGCACATTATTGCTTTTACAGCGAAGGATAACCAGACGTTCCAGTTCTTCCTTGGAAAGGACAGTGAGATCTGCTCTTGCGCGGATGGCAGCCAGAGCTGGAGATGCCGTAAAGGATTGACTTTTCGGGGAGCAGAGTATACAATAAACTGAAATCTGTTCCGAAGATTCAAATTTGAAATGAGATACACTCAGCAGAGCGGACAGGAAAATCCGCGGCATTTCGGAGATGTGATGAAATCCTTCCTGTTCAGTGGAGTGCAGAAGGATTATTGCGGCGAATCTCAGGCAGATCCCACGGGAATCGCTCTTGTTCAGGAGAATTATGCGAAGAAGTCGATTCATAAGACGCGGGATGTTTAGAAGCAGCAGGTACGACAGCAGTCATGATTAATGACTTTTGAAATTGAGAACCGGTCAGAAGTCCTTAATCGGATGACTATGAATCAGACGGCTGTTTTCTGAATGATGCAAAGAGCAGATTTCCGGCAGGTTCATCCGCAGCTGTTTCATTTGCTGAACGCAGCAGCGAATTCAATGCTGCTCTTTTTCCTGCTGCGGTCGGGGGTTACCTGACCGTAAAGGGTGAGGGAATGAATTGCAGCGGCTGATTCATCAGAAGGCAACAGAACGAAGCAATTCTTTATGAAAGTGCATAAAGGATGCTGCTGTCGGATACGGAAAGACCGGAAAGCGCAAAAGGAAAGTACAGGAGGAAACAGCCTGATGCTGAGCAGGTGCTTTCTCATGAATTTCCGGAGAGATCAGATCAATTATCCGGTGAATCACAAAAAAGAAATACCAGGAGAAAAACAATATGAAATTCACATCTTTTAATCCGATGATCATTACAAAAGATTCGGAGTCAGCTATTGCTCTCTTTGAGGCACTTGGTTTTGAACGCCGCCACAAGAAAGACGGGTTTCTCGAGGATGTATCATCTGTACGGATGAAGGATTCAAACGGCTTTCATGTGGATGTTGTCCAGGCACCTGTTCCTCAGGACATCATGACCATTCGCATGAATGTAGATGACTTTGATGAAGCCCGTGCTCTATTGACGGCTCATGGTTTCAAAAGCATGAACGATAAGGAACCGACAGAGACAGGATCTTCCAAAGGCTGTTTGATGGTTTCGCCGTCCGGTTTTTCGATCAGTATCAGCAAGCACCTGAAACATACGCAGGAATGAACGGACCTTTGAATCACAATGGAGGATGCTCTCAACGGTTCACCTGCAGGCGGTAATGGCGTTATCCGGTTTTTCCCCGGATAACGATTTACTGCTTCCAGTGTTCAGACCCCGGAAAAAGCCTGTCGGGGAGCAGTGGGTTTTTAATCGTTCCGTTGTTTCATTTCCGGTTCTCATGGATGTATTCAGGATCAGCTTATTGGCTGGACCGCATTTTAGATGAAGGAGTTCTGCAGGAATGTGGATTTCTTTCACCTGCAGGAGCCCCTTGAAATTGATCGTATGAAGATGAGCAGCGGGTCAGCTGAGTACCCACAGGATAATGAATTCACAGGGAACTGAACATCGGGGGAAGCATTCATCGATGTGATTAAACAGATTGAGAATCACGATTGAAAGAGAGAAAAGCAGATTATGCAGATCACAACCTTTAATCCGATGATCCTTACCAGTCAGGATCATTTCGAAAACCTTCTGAAGCTTTTTGAGGAGCTTGGTTTTGAACGCCGTCACGAAGTGGATAATATCGACAACAGGGGAATCACCAGCGTGCGCATGAAAGATGCCAATGGTTTCTATGTTGATGTTGCTCAGACGCATATTGAGAGGGATATGACCACCATACGGATGAACGTTCGAGACTATGAGGAAGCCTATGAATTCCTGAAGGCGCATGGATTTAAAAATGCCAGAGGGAACGATGAGACAGTTGAATCCAGGTCTGCGAAATCCTGCCTGATGATTTCCTCATCCGGATTTTCGATTCAGCTGACGCAGCATATCAGAAAAGAAGACAGATAACCCGGACTTCGTGAGAAGCTGTGCCGGAAAGACAGGCGTATACGGGATTCCGGTTTATCAGGAATCTGTATGGTGCCGGATATGGTATTGTCCTGGTTCAGGCGTAAACGGCGGAATATTCAGAATCAGCTGTGAATCGTGGGGAATACAGGGAATGAACAGCTGATCAGAGCAGAACATATTTCCGGCCGGCTTCTCAGAAGTCCGTTTCACTGCGTTATGTAACCGGTGTTTCCTGCAGAATAAGGGGATTGTGAAAGACCTTTTTTCAAAGAAGGCATCCTTTTCAGGCGTACTGACGTTTGCCGGCAGGAGTTCGGGCTGGTTATTCCAGAAGCGCTGTATGGAATTTCCGGAAATCCGATCTTTAAAAGGACCTTTACGAATTCAGAAAACAATGATTGTTCCGGTGCGGCATGAGAATGCTTCCGCAGGAAAATCATCGATACAGTATGTTACGGAGAACAGTTATGGTTGAAAAAAGCAGAGAAGGCGCACTCGAGCGCCTTGAAAGAGAGTGCGGCGGAGCAAAGAAGTACAGTGAGGAACTGCTGCTGAGCCTGGTACGGGATAATGAGGAGACAGCCTTTGGAAAAACACACAGCTTTGCGAAGATCAGTTCGGTATCGGATTTCAAGCACTTCGTCCCCTTTTCATCCTATGATGATTATGCAGATGCCATTGCGTGCATGACAAAGGGGGAAAGAAACCTTCTGACGGCCTATCCGGTGGTACTGTATTCAATGACTTCCGGAAGCGTGGGAGTGTCCAAGCGGATTCCCATGTCGGACAGGTCTTTCGAGATGAATACAGACTTTGCCTTGATGCATAAAGAAATTTATG
>CACXHF010000355.1 GCA_902767305.1 uncultured Eubacteriales bacterium | reverse complement strand
CACCCCGCTGCGGGCTTTTCTGGAGGAGACCGATCTCTCAGGCAAAACGGTCTATGTCATGACCACTCACTGCGGCAGCCGCTTTGCAGATACCGTGGAGAAGATTCAGAAAATGCAGCCGAATGCCGCAGTGATCCGGGGCGTAGCCGTTTCCGGAAACGATCCGGCAGGCTTTGAAGATACAGTGAGATCTTTCGTGCAGAGCACGATGCAGTAAAAGGAGGACAAAACGATGAAGCGATCCATAACAATCCTGACGGCGGTCCTGGTGGTGCTCTTTCTGTGCCTGACCGCCTCTGCTGAGACCGGCAGGCGCGTAGCGAAGGACGGCGCGCAGATGCAGACCGACGACCCAACCATGCCGACCCGGCTGCCGCCGGAAAACGGGACGAAGATCCTGCTGCACTTTGGCGATACCGTGATCCCCGGTGTGCTGAACGACAGTGAAACCGCCAGGGCCCTGATTGCCAAACTGCCCTATACCCAGCATATGAGCCGCTACTCCCATGATTTCTGCGGAGTGACGGAAGATCTTCCCTATAACCCCGAAGAGGAGCACTATGGCTGGCTGAACGGCGATATTGACTACGCGACTGACGCGCCCTACTTTACCATTCTGTTCGAGGATCAGGAGGAATCTGAAATCTACGGCAATCAGGTCAATATCGGCGTGATCACCTGTCCGCTGGCAGAGATTGCCGCACTGAACGGCAGCTATGACGTACTGATTGAACTCGACAAAAGCGAGGAGGAAACGAAGTCCATGATGCAGATGAAGATCAACGATACCCCGGTCACAGTAGCCTGGGAAGAAAACGAATCCGTTGCCGCGCTGAGGGAACTGGCAGGCACCGGTCTGACCATTCAGATGTCCATGTACGGGGGATTTGAACAGGTAGGTTCCATCGGCCGCCGTCTGCCCAGCCATGACGTGCAGACCAGCACCTCCTCCGGCGATATCGTATTGTATTCAGGCAATCAGCTGGTGGTGTTCTATGGTCATAATTCCTGGGCATATACCCGGCTGGGTCACATTACCGACAAGACCCCCGAGGAAATGCGGGCACTGCTGAGCAACGGCAATGTCATCATCACCCTGTCGATACAGTAAAAAACAAAACAGCAGGTTCTGTACAGTTTCACATCGTACGCGGTCGTCCTCTTGGACCGCCTCCCTGTTCTAATGTTCAGGCTGACCCCTTTAATATTAACAGCGAAGGCTTTTACGTCCTCTGTGGGCTGCTGGCTGTTCAATACATGCCCGGCCCAGGTGTGAGATCAGCGTCATTTCCATCAACAAAACGAGCCCGTTTTTTCGGTCTGTTCCCGCCTCAGGTCCGTAATGAAGATGGAAAATGGATAATTCTCAGGCCTTTTCATCCTGATAATCGTTATCTGCTGAATCTGTCCGGCGAAAAATGACGGATAGGTTCAGAACAGCTGCAGCCGGCCTGTACGGACACTCTTCGTGTACCTTGCCCGGATGGAATCTGGAAAAAATCAAGCCCAAATCACAAATGGTGTGTAATCTCCGGTTACTTCCACTCGTACAGGTTTCTGCCCTTTCTTAGGCAGGAGGGCTTGATTATTCCACAGTTTCTGAATGTGACTGTGTCAGGAAAAGGTGCCATGCCACATCCATGGAACGGAAGGGATACATGGTCAGATGATCATGACATTGCCACAGGCAGGTCCTATCCATTTCATATATTGGGTAAGCACTTATCACGCAACAAAAAAGCTTGAACCGTTATTCTCATTGTTTTCATCAGTGCCGTGTCTTTTTGTATACCCAAGCTCAAATGTTGAAGGCATTTGAAGATCATTCAACATCTTCGACCTCAAAATCGATACTATCGTCTTCTTCTATATCTGTCTTATGATTTATGTATCGCTATGCGCTTCCTTCTCGCAAATTTCCGTAGTTTCCTATAACGCAAAAAACCTCTCCGGTCAGCACCTTTGCATAAGGTAACCGTTCGAAGAGGCTAAATCACCTGTGGTCGCATGATATCAAGCACATATTTATTTAACCAGAAAATGTTATGCAAGTTTTTCAATATCAGCAACTGAGAGGCCCGTTATTTCTGCAATATCTGCACTTGGATATCCTTTTGCCTTCATTCGCCTTGCATTCTCTTTTGTCGCTTCAAGCTTGCCTTCACGCCTGCCTTCACGCCTGCCTTCACGTTCGCCTTCAAGCCTGGCTTTGGTCTCTGCTACAGAAATCTGTGTAGCCACATCTCGTTTTCCATCCTCTATCATCCGATAATGTCGGATCAGATCGGGATCATGAATAGCATAATGGTACTGAGCAGCAAAATTTCTTAATCCTTCCGACATACTTGACAGCACCTCCATTTCTTCAGGGCTTTGGTATCCACGGTCAAACGTATACAGCCATGAGTTGAACGTATCACCCTTTACTGATTCCAAAGTTTTGTGCTCTTTTCGGAACGCTGGAAGCTGAATATGGTACATTTTGAACTTTTCGGTTGCAACTTCTCCTGGATTATTCCTGTAAGTCATTTCTACGGGTTCTACAACAAATCTCTTATCATCTCTTACATAAAAGTCCACTATGTTATAGTAAACAACAAAACCGTTCGTACTTTCACGATGCCCTATACACCTTCCGAGGATGTTCCTTGGGATTCTTTGGCTTTTTATTAAAGTTGAACGAACATAACGTACGCAGTTTATAGTTTGGCTTGATAAAACGAGCAAAGTATGCATCCAGTTTCTTCGCGAGATCTATTTTGGAAGCAAAACAGCGATTGTGAGTGGACTTGCGACGGGTTACCCGCCATACTTGCTCTATAGGATTCAAATCTGGACTATACGGTGGAATGTCCAGAAAAGTTATTGCATCTCGAATATCCGAATACTGTTCCTCTTCACCTATCAACCTCCGGGCTTTACGATGCCACGGTGCGTTGTCCATGACCAAATAGATTTTCTGCTCTTCTTTGATCTGGATATCCTTCAAAAATGCCCGAAGCATTTCTATTGTGGTCTCATAAGTAAACCACGAGGGCTTATAGATCAGCAACTGACCGGTTCCATAAACGACAAAACCACTGTACGATACGTTTCCCTTTCCGGGCTTGGATTTGATCCGCGGTTTGCTTCCTATCTTTGCCCACTTTTCTCGCACACTGGATTGTACCAGGAAATGTACTTCGTCCTGAAAAACGATGACTGCATTTGGATCATGAGCCAGCATGTCTATATTTTTTTGAACTCTTCCCTGCGAGGATCGTTCTCGTCTTTGCAGGGAAAAGTCTGAGGACGTTTGAGGTTATAACCAAGGTCTCTGAAGAGTCGTTGGCACTGCCGAACGCTGTATTCAATATCAAAAGTCTTCTTGATGTAGTCGGCCAGAGAGATGCCATTCCAAACATCATACCCATATAGATTTGCATCATTTTGGAGTGCTATATCGATCTCTACTACCATCTTGTCCGTAATTTTCGTAGGGCGACCTCTCTTGTTTTCTGACGGTCTGAGCGCGTCGAATCCCTTCTCATCTGCGGTCTTCACCCAACTGGTCAAGGTATTCTTACTTTCTCCAACAAGTTCACTCAACGCAGAAGGGGTAATTCCGGACAAGATTAGGTTTACCATCTCGACTCTATGTTGGAAAACGGTATCATTATTTGCTTTGATCAAAGCCTTTCCCTGTGCCAAAAGCTTCTGTGGATCTGTTGTATACTTGCGCATGTTCATAGCGACACCTCCTCGGGGTCACTATAGCACAGATTGAGATTAGAGTAAAGTACGAGATATTTTGTCGTTTACTATAATTACACGAACGGATGGCATTTTATCATAGGGCGTGTTCGTTTGCACTGCTTTGGTACGCAAAAATGAAAAATCAATGAACCGGATAAATGAGAATGGAGGTCACTATGAGAATTCTGGTTTTAAACGGCAGTCCCCGGCCTGACGGAGCCACTGCCGATATGGTTCGTGCTTTTGCCCGGGGTGCACAGGAAGCGGGACACGAAGTACGTACATTTTCTGTCGCCCGCATGAATGTGAAAGGCTGTCTTGCCTGCGAATACTGCCACGGCAAGGGGAACGGAACGTGTATTCAGAAGGACGACATGCAGACGCTGTACCCGGAATTCCTTTCGGCCGATATGGTCGTCTTTGCCTCCCCAATCTACTACTTTACCCTGTCCGCCCAGATGCAGGCCGTGATCCATCGCACCTATGCTTTCAGCATTCCGAAGAACGTGAAGCAGACCGCGCTGATCCTTTCCTCCGGAGATGCCTTTGTCTACGGTCCGGCCATCGCCCAATATTACCAGTCCATCGTGGAATACTGGGGCGTGAAAAATGCGGGAATCTACACCGCGAACGGCAGCAGGAATAAATCCGAGGAGAAACGGCAGGAGCTGTACGCATTTGGGAAAGCCCTTAAGGAAGAAAGCGCACAATGAAGGGTATGCTCCCCGTGCTCTTCCTGACGGGCAAAGATCTCAGGGATCGGAAAAGGATCCCCGTTGTGCCCTGCCGGTGATGAATGGTCGAAGCGGTCAGCCGTTTCGGCCGTTTTCCTTTTCCATGCTTTGCCGCAGTTCAATTTCATCCAGACAGTCTGTGATGGCGTTTCTTCTCCCCGTCTCCTGAAAACCCATGCGGCAGTAGAGCCTCCGTGCACCGGTATTATTCTCAAGAATCCACAGCACGGGGGGTTCTTTACACTGTTTTATGGCAAATTGAAGCAGTTCAGTCCCATAACCCCTGTTCTGCAAATCAGGCAGAACGTATAAATCCTCGATCAGGCTGCCGGTTACGGAAACGATCCCTGCCGGCTTTTCATCCACCAGCAGATAGACTTTTGTTCCGTCGTTCATTTTGTTTTGCAGGTATTCCTGCTGCCGTTCCGGCGTGTGCATTTCAATAAAGTCAGGTGTGCAGAACGCGCGGTGTGATTCCTTCCACGCGGTTGAATGGATGAACGCGGCCTGAAGGATATTCTCTGCGTCAACAGGGACGATCGCTGTTCTTTTTCCAAGATCATCGATGCGGGCAAAAGCTTTCTGACACCAGGCAAACAGTTCAGAGAACGCCTGCCCGAAATCATAGCCGTCCGGGAGGTCAGCCATATCCAGAATCAGCCGGTCTTCCTTCGCAGCCGCGTCTTTCAGTTCTTTTTTTCGCAGGATAAAACGTCCGCTTTCCAGAAAATGCAAATTCTGGATCAGGTAAAACACGCTTTTGCAGGTTTCTCGAAACCTGTCCGCGTTTTTATCTCTGTCTGCGTGAATATAGCGGTGACAGAGTTCATGGTACAGATTCCCAAGGCTCAGCCTGACATAGTTGATTTCGTCCTCCCGCCCTGCGGACGGAAGAAAAACCGTCAAAGTCCCGAGCAGGTCTTTCGTCGTATGGCGAAGCTGGCATACCTCCAGCGGATTCCAGCGTTTCATTTCCTCTTTCCCGCAGATAAAGCCGCAGGATTTTTCGTAAAAACCGATTCCT
>CACXHF010000354.1 GCA_902767305.1 uncultured Eubacteriales bacterium | reverse complement strand
ACCGTTTCTAAATGTTTCCTTTTCTTCCGAAGATTTCGTTTTTCAGACAGACCAGATTGTGATAAAAGAGAACTGTATGGAAGGGAGCTTCTGCGACACCCGGTTCTGGATGCATGGAACGCCGGATTATCGTGCCGGTATCGGAAAGCGGCATGGTGTTTATCCTTACGGGTCAGAGGCTGTTTTTTCACTGGTATTCGAATGCATGAATACCGGATGATTTTGCCGGACCTGTTCAAAATAAGCAGCGCCCTGAGCCTGGCAGGCTCAGGGCGTGAATCACAGGGTGGACCGCAACAGACAATTCTGCAGGCACTTTTGTCCGGAAACGGGACATCAGACGAGCAGCGTGCTCCAGATGAAAATGGCCGGAACCGAACACAGCGTGGTGAAAACCACCAGTCGGGTGGCAAATTCAGGGTCACGTTTGTATTTGGCGGAGAGCATGGCGGTTGTCGCTCCGGCAGGCATGGCGGCCAGAAGCGTGCTGACGCCGGCAACGTTTTTGCTGACGGACAGAATCCGGCAGGCCAGAAAAACAATGAGGGGCATCAGAATGAGGCGATGTACCGTGAAGATCAGAATGGTTTTATCTACCAGATGTTTCAGATCGATTTCACTGAGAATCATTCCGATCATGAGCATGGTCAGGGGTGTATTGCAGCGCCCGATGCTCTGAATGGGCTGCTGAAGAAAGGCGGGAAACGGAATGTGCAGCTCCATGACCAGCAGCCCCAGAAAACAGGCCACGACGCATGGGTGTGTAACGACCTTCCGGATTGTGGCCCGCTTATCAGAGACACCGGAATAAATCGCCAGCCCCTCTGACCACATCATGATGCGCTGCGGAATCAGGTAAATACTGGTCAGCATCAGTCCGGCAGCACCGAAAACTCCCTCCGTGACGGCATTTCCCAGAAAGCCGGCATTGGAGCAGATCATGGCATAGGAAAGACTGCAGCGGTGGTCCGGACTCTCTTTCGGGAAGGCAAATCTGCTGTAGAGCAGTGAAAGCAGCTGGATTCCGATGGAGACCAGAAGAACGGCGATGCATTCAGCTGCCGAGCTGTCCTGCCCGGCTTTCAGGAATGAATTAAAGATGTTGCAGGGCAGAACCACGTACAGAACGAGATCGGTTATGAGGCCCTCCGCTTCCTTTCCCAGCAGACGGATTCTGCGGATCAGGAAGCCGACTGCGATCATGGCAAAGAGTTCGAATTCAAGCGACAGCAGTTTCTCCATCTGTTATCTCTCCGTGACCAGCTGACGGGCGATCATTTCCGCGGTGGGCGGGCAGCCCATGACACAACGGTCCGCACCTTTGCAGCACCTGCCGATGCCGAGACCGGACAGGGTCTGCTGCTGCCATCCCTGGCCGATATAGATATCCGTTCCGTTTCCGCCTCCGGTCGTGTGCAGTGCACGGACCAGTGCGGCGAAGCAGGCGGAACAGGCCTGGTTCTCATGAACATTTCTGGTCAGCCGGGCGACTGTGCCGCGGGGTTTCGGATAGGATGCACCGTCACTTGGACTGTTCAGTTCAATGATATCCTCCTCACTCCACCGGGTACTGCCGCCGCCATACTGTTCTGCCAGTTCGATGTAAGGAACGTCCGAGGGACTGAGCCCCATCAGGGCGCGGCCGTAGGCGTCCAGCTGAACCGCGTCGGTTCCCAGATACATGCGGTTGGTTTCAACGGGCGTGCCGCCTTCCTCAAAGTCCAGATCGCCGCAGATGCTGTCCACGATAATCAGCCGGGGCTTCAGGGCTGCGCCCAGTGCTGCAATGGGTTTTTGCAGTCCCATGGCATGAAAGCGCCGTTTCTCCCGGTCCGGCAGACAGCCTTTCAGGTTCTTCAGGGCGCAGGTCATGATGGTCTGACAGTGGCCTTTGAGCACGGGAAGATCGATCAGCAGGCCTGCCTCAAGAGCCCGTTCGCAGATATCGATGTTCCCGATTGCCGTCCGGACGGGGCGGTATCTGTCTTTTTTCAGGTCATAAAACGGGACGGACCAGTCCCTGCAGACCTGGTCATATCCTGCACGGCGCATGGCGCGCATGGTTTCATCGCCTACCCAGCTGCCCTCAATGATGCTGATGTCGCGGACTCCGTGTTCCCGGAAATAGGCAATGGATCCGCTGAGTACGCCCGGATGGGTTGTGGCACCGCTCTCCGGTGTGCCGGCAATCACCAGATTGGGCTTCAGTGCGACAGAACCGCCGGAGGGTACAAGACGGATTGCGTCCGATGCCTCCAGCAGCTTCACGGTCATTTCATGGGCGTCCTGCCCGTAAATCTGATAAATCTTCCCCATTGGCTTCCATATACCTCATCATGCCTGCAGCGGCGTTCTTGGCGTTGCTGACCGCGTGAACGACGGTCAGGGAACCGTGGACCACATCCCCCGCGGCAAATACGCCGGGACGAGTGGTCATGTTGTTTTCATCCACGATCAGGAGGCCCCGTTCGTTGGCGTTCAGACCGCTGGTGGTATTGACCAGCTTGTCCTTGGGCCGCTGATTGATGGCAATAATCGTGGTATCGGCGTGTATCAGTTCATCCTCGCCCGTAATGCCTACGGGACGGCCCTGTTCATTCAGAACGGAGTTCCTGAAAACAGGTCCCTCAGGGGTGATGCGCTGGATGGATTTTCCGAAGAAGAACTCGGCGCCGTCCAGACGTGCATATTCGATCTCATGATCGCTGGCCGGCGACTTATTTCCCCGCTGGAAGAGCATGACGCGGCGGGCGCCGTGACGGAATGCAGTCCGGGCCACATCCATGGCCACATTGCCCATGCCGATGACGGCGACGGTCTGTCCGATGGTATAGCTGACCGGACGGGCAAGGTAGCTGATGCCGAAGTGGACATTGGGAAGGGTTTCCCCTTCAATGCCCAGCGTGCTGGGACGCCATACCCCGGTGCCGATGAATACGGCCCTGTAACCATCCCGGAACAGGTTGTCGATCATCAGATCCCCGCCCATCACCACATGGGGACGGAGCTTGACGCCCAGTTCCAGAAGCCGGGCTTTGTATCGATCCAGAATCGTCTTTGGCAGACGGAAGTCGGGAATGCCGTACTGCATCATGCCGCCGATGCGGTCCTTTTCCTCGAAAATGGTAACGCCGTAGCCGTTATAGGCCAGTACAAAAGCAGCCGTGAGCCCGGCAGGCCCGCTGCCGATGATGGCCGCATTTTTCCCGTTAAAAGGTCTGGCCCCTTCCAAGGTCATCCGGTCCAGATAGGCATCGGAAATAAAGCTCTCGATTTCATAAAAGTGAACCGGCTGACCCTTGCGGCCCAGAACACAGTGACCGGCACACTGGGCCATATGATCACAGACCATGGAACAGACCAGCGACATGGGATTGTTTTCAAACAGAATCCGGCCGGCTTCCATCAGGCGGTTTTCACGGAACAGCGCGATGACTTTCGGAATCGGAGTATGTGCGGGACAGCCTTCGCTGCACATCGGCTTTTTGCACTGAAGGCAGCGCGCCGCTTCGTTGGTAATTCGCAGAGCCATGGCAGGTCTTCCTTTCTGAACGTTGTTCTGTCATCCGGCACCGGAGGTGTCCCGATGCCGGATGACAGACTTGCCGCATCAGGTAATGGGTGCGGGATTGAAAATGCACAGGTAATTGTGCATGCCGTACTTTTCTGCAAAGGGCTGATCTTCTCCGCTGGCGCAGGCGATGATCTTGTTGAAGATCTCCGTTCCCACCTCTTCGATGGTTTTCTCACCTGTCGCAACGTCACCGGCACTGATGTCGATGATATCCGGCCACTGAGCTTTGAGCTCATTACGGCTGGAAACCTTGATGACCGGAACGGCCGCCAGGTTGTACGGGGTTCCACGGCCGGTCATGAATACCTGCAGGCCGATGCCGCTGGCCATCTGACAGGGTCCGCATACGATATCGCTGGCCGGGGTAGCCGCAAAGATTTCACCATGCTTGGTGGGACGCTCGGCGGGGGAGAGAACTTCCACAATGGGGGAAGTGCCTGACTTTGCAATGGAGCCCATTGCCTTTTCGACGATGTTGGAAAGGCCGCCTTTCTTGTTTCCAGGGGTAGGATTGGCACTTCTGTCCACATTGGCGTCGGAGAGATAGTGATCATACCACCGCATTTCGGCAGCCAGCTTGTCGCGGACATCGGCGGAGACGCAGCGCTCGGCAATAAAGTGAACACCGTCGCGGACTTCAGTGACTTCGCTGAACAGTACGGTACCGCCGCCGCTGACCAGCATGTCTGCGGCATAACCGGCACTCGGGTTTGCAGAAACACCGGAGAAGGCGTCGCTCCCGCCGCACTGCATGCCGATGAGCAGATCCGACAGGGGCAGTTCCTCGCGACGGCGCTCATTGAGGATTTTCAGCTTCTTTTCAGCCATTGACAGGATTGCCTGCATGCATCCTTCAAATCCGTGGCACTCCTGAAGGACGATGACGTTTTCCGGCGTGTTGTTTTCCGGTCCCACCAGCATGTCAGCGGTCAGCTTTTCGCAGCCCAGGGAGACGACCATCAGCTGTCCGCCAAAGTTGGGATGATGGCAGATGTTGCGAAGGGCACGGATGGGGACTTTCGCCTCCGGTGCGTTGATGGCTACGCCGCATCCATAGGCATGGTTAATGGGAACGACGTCATCGACATTGGGGTATTTGGGGAGAAGTTCCCGGCGGATGCGTTCAATGGCAACGTTCAGGGTTCCCTCCACGCACTGCACGGTGGTCTGAATGCCCAGATAGTTGCGCGTGCCTGCATAGCCGCCTTCGGGATTCCGGTAACCCATCCAGGTTCTGACCGGCGGTTCCGGCAGTTCCGTACGGAGATTGACGCCCCAGGGCATGTCATCCAGACTTGGCGGGGTGGGAAGACGGAGCATAAATTCATTGATCCAGGAACCCTTTGGAATGAAATCGAGGGCATAGCCCAGCGTGACGCCGTAGCGGATAATGGCGGCATCTTTGGGAATATCCGTGAGGGCAATTTTATGCGCCTGCGGGATGTCCTGCAGAGCGGTAAGGCCCGGCTGGATTTCGGTTCCCTGACGAATCTCTCTGACCGCAATGGCCACATT
>CACXHF010000353.1 GCA_902767305.1 uncultured Eubacteriales bacterium | reverse complement strand
GTCATGGGCTTCTTTTGTATTGTCTGGATTGTCCTTATGTAATTTTTTTGCATCATCAGGATTAAGGAACTCATGAGTAATAGGATCCACACGACCTATATAAGTTCGTTTGGATTTGGGCTTTCGTGTAACAGGATCTCTGTATGAAGTGGCCTGGTATGCGTACACGTGACTATCATCTTTTTTCAAGTAGATTATATATGACATCGTAGTCACCTCCAACGTAGTTATTATACGATGCAAATAACTACGATGTCAACAGGCAATTTCAGGAGGATTCCTATCGTCCGGTTCGGCGTCATATCTACAGATGTGTAACTCTATATTATGTACTCATTACAGCAAACTGTCAACACTACTATTTGAAAAAATATAGCCCTAATACAGGGCTAACTTCTCTGAAGTTGTACGTTTTATTTTGACGACAGCCCTTATAAAACTCAAATAGCATTATGAATCCGCATCAAATCGTCAAATTCTTCCAGTCACCAACACTTCCGAGGACTCTCTTGTTTTCAAACACAGTGGTATCTGAAATGCATGCTCTTCAGTATGTAATCCTAATCCTGGCCTTCAAGCACATAGCATCTTTTGGCAAACAGTCCAACGATACTTTACAGCAGTCAAAAGTGACGGAATATTTTCTGTACGGGCTTAAAGTCGAAGTTAAACAATAAGCGTCAACGACATAAGGCTTCCCGTAATGCGCCAGGCACATTCCTGAGGTTTATCCTCCCACTTCCGTTGGATAGAAGGGCTTCTCTTACGGAACTGGAAGAAAAAGTATGTCGCGTATCAGTATCCATTCTCCCTGGTACGTTTATTCAACCCGAAGATAAATTGTTGCTATAGTTTCGACAGCGAGGAATCGCAATTTGGCGCCAGACAACAAATCCTGCCACACCAAATCAGATATAAACGATGAAGCAAAAGGTTTTCAGATGCATGCGGAATTCACCATGATGATTGGAAGCCTTTCAAAAAACAGTTTCTTCATCAGCTTGACGTCATGTGCCAAAAGAATGCCCTCAGCTGGAATAGAACCAATATCGACGATATCTTCATAGAACAAACACATCCTGATAAGATTCAGAGAAATCTTGCGAAGCAGAGAGCAATTAAACTTTCCCTGTTTCAAAGAAGACAGGTCTTCTCTGAGTGTCACATCCAAAACATGGTGCAGTTTATTTTCAACCGACCAATGCCTTCTCTTAAACATGATCACTTCTTTCGCAGTAAGTTTTCTGCTCGAGATAATTCCCACCTTGTATATGTCACTGTCTTCATCATCACCGGTTTTCGGGGTTGGCTTTCTTTTGGAACCCTGCTTCAAAAATTCCTCAAGTGAAGGAGTAATATCATTCCCGGATTCATCCTGCTCAATCGGAATTCTTACTGCTTCATATAATCCAAGTGTCCTGGCACAGGTTATTTCGAGCTTTGACAGCACAGATGATGCACCAAGTATTTCCGCCATTATATCTCCATTAATCATTTCGGGATATACTACAGTACATCTTCTGTATTCCATTCGTTCACGGTTTTTCTCAACGCTCCAACCCGTCATATTCCATGATCCCTTTGGCAAACCACCGAGAATCGTCTCTAAAGAAGTTATATTCTTCGACTTGGCATCGGTTTGTTGACCAGCAGCTTGTTCAATCCTTTTTTGGGCTTTTTCCTCCAGTTCCTTTTCCTTCCGGACTTTCTCAAAGTATTCAACCAAATTCGTGTAAGCCTCCGGATTATTCTTCTTGATCAGGAGAAGATAATCACCATTTTCTTCAAGAATTTGGTGAACAATATCCACCTGTGTGCCTATTGCGTCAATTGTAATCATATTTGAGCAAATAGCCACCCATGCCAGTATTTCCGGAATAGCTTTAATCTCATTTGTCTTTTCATAAATTGGAATACTTGCTATTGTTATGCCAGTGGATGCCTCTACAATATTCAGAACATATGGAGTCCTTTTCCCTTTTATTCTTTCTGTTGCACCCACCAGCCCTTTTCCATCAATTGACATATGAATACCACTTGGAACAAGAATCGCATTCATCCAGTTCACAAACTCCATTGCAAAGATCTCGTGGTCTATTTTTCGCAGCATCCGGCTGAAAGTATCATAAGAAGGTAATCCATTGACAAACTTAATTCCCATCGAATCCAATAAAGCAATTTCCACGCTAATCCATGTTACCGCCTGAAAAACAGACGTCTTTCCTTCAATTGTTGCAACGATCAGCGCCAGAAGCATAGATACCATACTATAGTTCGAAATGCGATAAATACGATAATCTGGTACTGCTTCTAAAAACTCAACTAATGACTTGGAGTAGATTCCGCTCGTATTAACAGTGTTGTTCTTAGCACACCTCCAAGGTAATATGATACTTGTCCAATATTATCTGCTGTTCTTTGGATATTCTCGACAATGCTTTGATTCCATCTTTAAATGTCAGAAGGTAAATCTGTTTTAGTGGAGTCAGGTCGGCATGGTTGATTTCTTTTTCTTCCCTGAGTCTGCGCCAAAGAGACAGCGTCTGATTCTTGATCTGAACAGACAATTCTTCAGAGATATCTTCTTTAACTTCCGTTTTCAGAAACGAACTCGGTGAAATGTGTACAATAATTGCGCGCAGTATAGACTCCCATTGTTTTCCTGCTGCTTTCTTCCACGAGTCCGGTGTAATTGCAAGTATAGACATCGACCAGCCACATTCCTGAACTTTGATCTCGCTTAAATCAAGATTTCTGCGAGTACATGGAATAAATCCCTTATCTGGTGTAATTTTCCCTAAATACTTCTCATAAGGAACAGGGTTTTTCTTTCCGGGAACACGATGTGACGTCTTTTTATACAGATAGCATATATTTTCATTGAATGACCTGACAAATGTACCTTGTTCCATATAAGGTATTGCATATGCCGGTGCACTTTTCTTCCATAGTGTCATAACGCATCCCTCTCTTTCATTCGATTTCTGTTATGTCACTTGATTTTCGACCAGATAATAACTGCTCTTTCAAAAGAGTCTTTGAGACTTGGTCACTGCAAAATAATACTCGGTAAAAATATCATTTTAGGAGTCTTGTCTTTGATGAATCATGTCAACAATCGAGTCAAATAGTTGTGTATCTCGTTTCCTGTCAGCTTTTACTTTTTCCAATTCAGTCCGCAGATTTTCAATCTCTTTTTCCATTGAATCCATTTTATCTTGAATATCTTTTTCGACACTATCCAAATACTTTTTCGACAATCCAGTTCGATTTCTTTTCCCGGATGGTGCTTTACCTATAATTTCGTGACTTATTGGATCAACTCGGCCAAGATAGGTTCTTTTAGGTTCACATTTATTGGTTTCCGGATTTCTGATAGATTCTACTTGATAAGCATAAACAGATCCTGAACGTTTGTCCGTTTGGTAAACAATGGATGACATTTCTAGCTGCAAGCTCCTGTTATTAATATGGTAATACTATTATACACAAATGAAATTATTTGTCAATTATAATATTAAAAATATTTCAAAAAAGACGTAGATTAGATAATTTGCGTATTTACATGCATGTTGTCTGTTTGGTTTATAATGCTAGTAACACGAAGTGAGAAGTAGGACAGATCTCATTGAGTGTCAGGGAACACAGCTTGGGTTCATCAGCGATATAAGTGCTTGGAAATGTGTATGGGATAATATCCTCCTACACGAAAGATAATATCCTCCTACAACAAGAAAAAAAGAAGGCGATGACCTATGCCTGTATAGGTATT
>CACXHF010000352.1 GCA_902767305.1 uncultured Eubacteriales bacterium | reverse complement strand
TCACAATCGGGTCTTTTTGTTATCGGGCCATTTGTCTGGACTTGAAACGGAGCGTCAAGCAAAGCCTCCAGTGGAGGGTTTGCAGCGGAGGCGGCCTGAGCCGGACATCCGGCAGGCGAAGGCAAGTCCAGTTGGCCACAACACGATGGACTGGTTTACCAGACAACAGGCCTGTCTTGAGGAGCCACATACATGGCATCGCCTGGTTGTATGTCGTAGGTTCTGTAGAATTCATCAACCAGTGACAGGATGCGGTTGACCCTGCTGCGGCCCTGCGGGTGTGCGTCATACCTCACATTGTATTCCCAGCTTTTTCTTGTAAATGAAATTATGCAGAACTTTGCATAGGAGGAGAAGAAGGTATTGTAGTCGAAATCAGGTATTTGTGAAGCGATGCTCATTATGCACTTCATGGCAGTCAGATCGGCTACACTTTCATTAACAACCTGTGTTCCGTCGGAATAGGCAATTCCGGGATAAACTTCGTAGTTACTCATATATTCTGCCAGACGCATACAGCGCATGTTGAATTCCTTCCTGTCTTCTGCTGTCCATAGATCTTCCCGAATGCCGTATTTGTTGAACAGGGTTCCGTTATTGTCAAAGGCATGTGAGATCTCATGAGCAATAATAAAGCCTAAATACCCCAAGAGTTCTTCATCTGGCGAATCATATTTTGCATGAGAACCGATTATACCATTCATGTTCGTGAAAAAAGTGTTTGTATGATGGCTGTAATAATACGTCAAACTCCAGTTGCTTTCTATTGACCACGAGTATTTCAAGTCTTCACCTGAAAAATGTTCAGACAGCCACTGGCGACGCTCTTTGATGTACTTTGTTATGTTTCCGTACAGCGTACCGCCGTCCTCGGCGGAGGTGAATTCCACTCTGAATAATCCCGACATATCCTTAGGAATCAGAAGTTCCATGCCCATGGCCTCAAGTTTTTCAAGAACAACAGATTTGGTATTTTCGTTGAGCCATGTTATGTTCTCCAGCATTATTCTGTAGTAGGATTTGATGTTTAGACACAGTTTTTCCAGATAATCATGCATTACTGCATACTCCGCGGTTTTGGAAAAATAGATGTAAGTATCTGTCTGGAACAAAGATACCGCTTCCTGAAGCAGTACGTTGGCATCGAAATAAACTGACGGATCGGCAGCGTAGTACGGATCCCAATATCCGTTGACCAAATCCCTTAAGCGAGGTGGAATCACTTCACTCAGCTCAGTGAGAAGCCGGTTCATCAGATATACTTTGACTCCCGGAAGATTCTCCGGTTTGGAGATTAGACTGAGAAAGGTGTATACTTCGGCATAATCATTAATAACGACTTCTTCATCGTAATCGAATTGAGCTTTTTCAATGTATGTTCGCAAAGGGAAATATGCAAATTCGGGATTATCATCTTCAGGAATCAAGAAGAAGGATTCGTGGTCCGAAGAGGAGTCATACATAAGCTGCCCCTCCCGTCTGATGCCGTTCAGATATATGTGCCATGCGTTTTCCATTTCATCTTTGTCAAAGCCCAGATAGGTGAACAGACGCAGCTTCTGTTCCATTGTAGCGTCATATGAATAATGTCCGGGCAGGAAGTCGTCAGGAGATTTCCCGATTGAGAACAATTCATATCCGAAGCCTTGTGTCATATGTCCGCTTTTTTCTATGTAAAAATAAAAATTGCCCCAGTCACACCAGTAAGGTTTTGTAAGCAACAATTCGATGCCTGTTTCACAGCTGATATCGGCACAGACATCAAGCAACGCTGATATAGTAGGAGCATTCCATATGGCATCAATCAGAGGCTGTATGAACTGCATGCTGTTTTCCCTGCCTTCAATATCCATGAATGTGGACATAAAGGCTGCAATGTTTGCCTTTTCAGGCGAGTCCGGATTCTCTAGGCAATCGTTCAGCATGTTGACCAGCCAGACATAACGGGCATCCTCATTCTCTGCATAGATGTTGTATGTGGAATAATCGATGGGCTTGTTAAAAAAACCGGGGTCATTGAGGATGTCAGCCGTTGCCCATGAGTAGTAGTCGTCCTTCGGACTTGATTGCAGGTAGGCATGGATGCGGTCCACAAGGACAGCAAGCTCGCCTTCAGTCATAAGCTGGTACGGACCGAACACTGTGTTGTCCTTGGGAACGTACAAACCTGCGTTTGTTAGATTCTCAACCGCAGTTTTTCCTTCTTCAGGAACATCCGTAAATGCGCAGTCTCGATATTTTGCATAATACCTGACGCCTGTCTCAACATCCGGCAGAGGTCCGAAGGCGCGTAGAATCATCTGACACCCTTTCAGGCGGGTCAGCGGAGTATATGGGTCAGTCCCCTCCAGAATAAAATCAGCATCAGGGGCAGGATCCGAATAAGCATCCGCATTGATGCACAGATACTCTGCAGCCTGACCGCAGTTATACGCCTCCCCGAGTCCTGCTGCGCCGAGGCAGAAGGGAACACATACTAAAACCAGAAACAGAAAAAACTTCTTCGCACCACTCATGGAATCAGTATATCACAGCCCTTCTCAAGTCTTTTCCTCAAAATGGAGAGTTTTGATAGGCCTGATAAAGCTCATAAAGCTCGTAGGTTTGCTGGGCATGATAAAGCTCATAAAGCTCGTAAGCCTGATAAACCTGCTGGGCAAGAGAATTACCAGTTTTTTATTCCCAGCAAATCTTGCACACTTTGCACACCTTGAAAATCTTGCACTCCTTGCAAATCTTGCAAAACTCTGCAATTTGGCAAAGAGTAAACAAAACCATGCTTAAAGCTGAATCCAATAGCGCTGCATGACAGCACCGTCTGAACCGGTGATTTCGTTTTCAAGAATGCCGCCGTTTCTGATGATTGATT
>CACXHF010000351.1 GCA_902767305.1 uncultured Eubacteriales bacterium | reverse complement strand
GCGACCAGACCTTCGCTAGCTGGTGGAATAGAAATATTTTGAATATTCCCGACAGATCGTTGATCCATGACATCAAATTCACGAATGGAATCCAGTTCATCGTCAAAAAACTCAATTCGAACTGCATGACTGGCATCCGAAGGATAAACATCAATGATCCCACCGCGCATGGCGAACTGCCCTTTTCCTTCTACCATGTACTCACGGGTATATCCAGACGCCAGCAAACTCTCCAGCACATAATCTGTATCAAGACGATCACCCACACGCAGATGAATAGTGTTTTCGACAAACAGATCTCTCGGCATGACTCGATGCAGAAGGGTATCAATCGGTGCCACTACTATCCGCAGGCTGCCATTCAGCAATCTTGACAGCATTTCAAGTCGGCGGCTTGAAATCTCCCGACTAGCCGCCACATTCTGGTAAAATGATATTTCACGGCTCTGGAAAAGACCGACTGCTCCTCCTGTCAGGATAGACAGGTCCTCCATTGCCTGGGTGGCTGCTTTTTCGCTCTCACAGAGATAGAGCACCTGTCGACCTGTGTCCCCGACAAGTGCAGCAACAATCTCTGCTTTCTGAGTATTCGTGAGATTATAAACCGAGAGTATTCCCTGCTCATTTATCCCTTTTCTGAGACGCTCGTACGGTCCATAGCCATGAAGCGTGTCCAACAAGAAGCTGCTGCTCATTCTTTCTTTTCTCCCGCCTCTATTTTCTCCTTCTTTTCTGCTGTCCCTGAAGCATTTGCAACCTGCATTGCTTTTTCGATTCCCTGCGTCCACATGACTTTAATAATATCCGCTGCTTTCATAAAGGCTGCAAATTGTGTTTCCTGCTCCTCTCTGTTCTGATAATGAGAAAGAACAAAATCAGCAAGATCCCACTGAGGGGGTTTTGAACCTACACCCACTCTGAGGCGTGGGAGATCGTCACGCCCACACAAAGAGACAATGGAACGCATCCCGTTATGTGTTCCGGCAGATCCTTTTTTTCTCATCCGAAGTTTGCCCAGCGGCAGGTCAATATCATCATATATTACAAGAACTTCCTCCGGCTTTGGCTTATACCAGGAAAGGACCTCGCTGACGCAGGTCCCGGAGTTGTTCATATAAGTTTGTGGTTTGACCAGTATCAGTTTTCCTCCACCAAATCCACTTTCGGAAATCAGACCGTGATGATCCAGTTTTGTCATCGCAAGATGTTCTTTTTCACAGAATACGTCCAGCACATCAAAACCTACATTATGACGGGTTCTTTCATACTGTGTGCCTGGATTCCCCAGACCAAAGACAACCAGCATTTCTCCTCCTGTTTCCAAAACCCGGTTTTGCGGAAATGCTGTGCATTTCCGCCCAGATTCGTATCAATTTTTATCGCAAGAATAGAGCGGCAGCAACCAAATCGGTTTCTCCGCTCCAATGAATCAGATTATTGTCAGAACCTTCTGTTCTTCTTGTTCTGCCTCTCGGCAACAGGATCATTTTACCATAATAATTTAGAATTGTGAAGACTTGCAGAAAAGGATTACTGTTCTGGATTATTCAGCTCTCAGTTCTGCCCTTTCTGGTTTCTGAGTGACTGCATCCAGTTAGATGGCCGGATATTGGCAATACCCGATGCATCGTCAATGTTTTCCAGCATCAGCAACGAGCGGACACCGTCAATCCGTTTCTTGGACGGTTCCGCTGTAGCCATCATGACGCAGATTCCAATAACACTGACTGAGAATTCCTTCATCATATCAACCATGCCACGTGTTGTCCCACCGGCACGCATGAAATCATCGACAATCAATGTTCGCTGACCTTCCTTTACCGCGCGGCGGGAAAGACTCATGGTATCAATTCTCCCGCTCGATCCAGAAATGTAGTTGATATTGACCGCAGGACCTTCGTAAACTTTGCTGTCACGGCGTACAATGACCGTCGGCACGCCAAGCGCCTTTGCTGTCATCAATGCAATAGGAATTCCTTTTGTTTCCATGGTCAGAACAAAGTCAGGTTCCTGTTTGTAATACTGAGTAGCAATGATATTCCCCATCTTCTCCACTACATCTGGCATTGCAAGAATATCTGCCATATATACAAACCCACCAGGCAGAACCCTTCCTGGAGTAGAAAGCATCCTGGCAACCTCCGATACTGCCGTAAATGCCGCCTCATCGCTGATCATCGGACGGTAACGAACACCACCGGCTGCACCTGTAACGGTTTCAAGCATACCAAGACCATACTGAGCAAATATCGTACGCAGAATATCAATATCCTCACTTAGAGAGGATTTAGCTGAACCAAACTTTTCGCAAAAAGTTCCCAGCGTAAATATACGATTCGGCGAATCCATCAGGATTTTGCTCATTACAGCCAACCGTTCGGTCCGTCGGATACGGTCCATTCTCTTTGTCCCTCCAAAATACGAATGTTTTTATGAGTTCGTGTTATTATAATTCAGGTTTGTTTCGATGTCCATCGACATTTTTACCAATTTTTCTTATTTTTTTCTGCTATTATCCTAACGTTCAGTTTTCCTGGTACAGTCTTTTCTTCTGACAACAAGTTCATCCACTCTTGAGAAAAAACAGTAAAAAAACTATAATATGCTGAAAAGACCGGTCAGAATTCCCTCTTAATTCTTTTCTGAGGTATATGGCTAAGATTATTCTGCCGACTTCCCGGAAGTCTGACGGGACTTTCATTCGTTTTTATGTACGACACCCGAATGAGGTACAGCATGATTCATATCAATCAGTTTCACGGAAAACGTATTCACATGATCGGTATTGGCGGCAGTTCCATGAGTGGTCTGGCCGGTATGCTTGAGGACAACGGATACCAAGTTACCGGTTCTGACAATACACGATCCTACCTGACAGAAATGCTCGAAAAAAAAGGGATTCCCATCCAAATCGGACACCAGGCAGATAACGTCGAAGGCGCAGACCTCGTCATCTTTTCAGCTGCTATCGGACAGGACAATCCCGAACGTGCCCGAGCACGTGAACTCGGCATCCCCGAGATGGAACGAAGCACTCTTCTCGGACAGTTGATGGAAGGGTATTCAAAAGCAATAAACGTCTGCGGAACTCACGGAAAAACGACGACTACCTCAATGATTGCAGAAGTTCTCCTTGACGTCGGACTGGATCCGACCATTCATATCGGCGGACAGCTGGATTATATTGGAGGAAGTACCCGTGTCGGAGGCCATGAGACATTTGTTGCGGAGGCATGCGAATATCACGGCAGTTTCTGGGAATTTCACCCAACCATCGCCGTGGTCACCAACATCGAAGAAGACCATCTGGATTTCTACAAAGATATCGAAGATATCTATCAGTCTTTTGCCCGGTTCTGCCGTCTTCTTCCCAACAACGGCTACTTCATCGGCAATGGTAATGATCCTCTTGTCAGAAGACTGATGAAGGAACAGCATTGCTCCGTAATCTCCTTTGGTCTGACCGCCGACTGTCAGTGGACAGCTTACAACCTTTCCTATGATGCTCGCGGCTGTGCGAATTTCGACGCTGTATTCAGAGGGAAACCCGTCGCACACATTCATCTGAATATTCCCGGAGTTTTTAACGTGCTGCATGCACTTGCCACAATGGCAGCCTGTGTGGTTGCCGGTGCCTCCCCGGAAGCCGTCGCCGCATCCCTTCAACATTTCACTGCTCCGCACAGACGTTTTGAACATACCGGGGATGTTTGCGGCGTGGCTCTTTACACGGATTACGGTCATAATCCTGCTGAAATGCACAGTGCACTGCAGAACGCGGTCATGCAGCCACACCGGCGTATCTGGGCAGTAATGCAGCCACACACCTATTCACGGGTAAAAACACTGTTCAACGACTATATTCACTGCTGTGATCTGGCAGATGAGATTCTTGTCACGGACATCTACGCAGCCCGCGAGAAAGATCCCGGCGATATCCATTCGGTTATGCTCGTCGATGCCATTGCCAGCACTGGAAAAAGCGTACACTATACTCCTACCTTTGATGATTGCGAAAAATACCTCCGTGAACACTGGGCTCCCGGAGATTTGGTCATTACCATGAGCTGCGGAGATATTCATCTCCTTAATGCGCAGATTCAGCGTCACGGCGACCATTACTGATTTCGTCCTATCACCCTTTTATGTGTGACAGATCCTTTTGTTGAGGAACTATATGCCAGCATCCTACGTTCATCAATCTGTAGCCCTAGCATCTGCCCGTAAGGCAGATCTTCATTTTGAAAATCTCCTCCGCTCTGCCTATCTGGCCGGTTGTGAAGGTCCTGACCCTCTTTTTTATGGTTTCTATCGCAGCACTTTTACTGAACAGTCGCCTGCTGCAGGAATAATGCTTCATCGAACGTCCACAGAATCCTTCCTATGCGCCCTGTTGGATAGTTCATCTACGCCTCTCCAGCGAGCATACAGTCTCGGCTTCCTCACGCATTATGCTGCTGATACCATTTTTCATCCCTTTATATACGGCCACTCCCTGAGAGAAGATGGAACTTATTCCTCGGAAATTCACGGTATCATTGAACATGCCTATGAACTGGTACGATACCGGCGTGATGCTCATCCGGTTGGCACTCCACGACAACTGGTCGGAATTGAACAGCTTCCTCAGAAAGAATTGAGGGAATGTACTGATCTGTTTGCCCATGCCATGCAGTGCTGTTACACGCAAAACATTATTTCACCTGACCGCCTGTATCGAATTTTCCGGGCATCCGTTCACACAGCCCGAATGCTCTCCTCACAAAGCGGTTTGAAATACCAGCTTCTGGGATATCTGAGACCGTTCCACCTAAACCTCAAAGCTCATGCACATATGATTCCCACCGAACTCCCAGACGGTGATCTCTGGAATGACGCCCATCACCCCTGGGCTTCCATATTCGAACCAAATAAGATCCGACATGAAAGTATGGATGATCTGTATGAAGCCGCTGTAAAACGTGCCGTCCAGCTTCTCTGTGCTTCCGCCCCGGATTCCAACTTAACACAAGAAGCCTTTATCCGCCTTCTCGGAAGCCTTTCCTATGACTCTGGTATTCCATGGCGGGATACACCTCCTCCTGCGGTTGCTGCTCTCCGTTTCTCTGAAAGAAATGCCTGAAGCTTCGGAGCAAAGTCAGCATACTCCAACCCAGGTTTTATCTTTCTGAAACATGGACCGTTGTGCATAGTCCGATAGCGTATACAGACGGATTCGATGCTAAATTCTGAATAATAACAGTTCCTGATATCTCGATTGGCATTAGAAAACATGCTTCTGCCCACGCTTTTTTGTTCAGAATGACAAAAACAGACATTTTTCCTTATGGAAAAATCAGTTGCACCAAATCTGCAATTGCAGTATAATAAGCCATTCTATTAAGGGGGTTTAAAAATTAATGATCGGAATTATTGCTGCTATGAATGTCGAAATGGAAAGCTTTCGTTCATTTATTCAAGACCCGATTTCTGATACTATTGCAGGCATATCTTTCGTTTCCGGAACCATCGAAGGCAAAGAAGTGGTGACTGCAGTCAGCGGTGTCGGAAAAGTAGCAGCTGCCATGTGTGCTCAGGCCATGATATCTACCTATCATCCGGATGTGATCATTAACACCGGCGTAGCCGGTTCTCTTTCCAGCGATCTTTCCATCGGATCTCTTGCTATCTCTACCGCTGTTATTCAGCACGATGTAGACACCTCTGCCTTAGGTGATCCGATCGGTTATCTTTCCGATATCAAAAAGATCGAAATACCTGCAGACCGCAATGTATCTGAGCATCTGATTGCCTGCGCAAAGGTTCTGGGTATCCGTACAATGGGCGGTATCATTGCATCTGGAGATCAGTTTATCGGTTCAGATGAAAAGAAAGCTTTCATCCAGGAGCATTTCCACGCCATCGCCTGCGAAATGGAAGGCGGCGCGGTCGGACAGGTATGTTATCAGAATCGTGTTCCTTTCTGTATTCTCCGCGCCATCTCTGATTCAGCTGACAGTTCGTCCAACATGGACTACAATGCATTTATTGAGATGGCTGCTTCTCAGTCTGTCCGACTTCTCTATGCCTACATTCGCGCGTAATACCTATGAACGACTTTCAGTATATTGTTCAAGGTAATTTCTTTCGAAAAAAATAGGGTCTGTTCCCTGTTTTTTGGTTTTTACCTCTTGCACAGAGATATTGTTTGTGCTAGAATAGCGTCCGTTGATTACTGATTATTCCTGAGGAGGTGAATTCCTTTGCCAAATATTAAGTCTGCTATTAAGCGCGTTAGCGTTACTGAGCATAAAACTCTCCGCAATCGTATGGCGAAGTCTCAGACGAAGACCGCTATTAAGAAGTTTGATGCTGCAGTCGCTTCCAACAACGCAAGTGTCGAGATGCTGAACGCCGCCTCTTCCGCTGTCGATAAAGCAGCTTCTAAGGGTGTCATTTCTAAGAATGCCGCCAATCGTGAAAAAGCTCGTATGGCACGTGAACTGGCGAAAGCCTGATGCAATACAACCCGTCTGTACAGATGGGTTTTTTTTGTGTTCGGACGTAAAAAAACCCGCTTCTACAAGAAGCGGGCTTTTTTCATGCAAACATTTTTTCCAGTTCTTCGTATTTTTCATGAGTAATCAGGGCATCCTGATTCGTCCCTAGGAGATGAACCACATATGTCCATCTTCCATAGGGAGTAATCGTATCAATAGCATCCAGGTTAATGATATAGGACTTATGGCATCGGAAAAACTTTGTCGGATCAAGTCGGGATTCTACTTCCGAAAGAGAATCACTCGTTTCAAAGCGCCGGTTTTCTGTGGCATACAGAACGGTTGCACGATTTTCTCTTTGTACAAGAAGGATATCCTTGTCACTGACAAAGTTGACGCCCTCCTTGTGTCTCAGCATAATCCGTCCCGTCTGACCGCGTCCCGGCACAGTTTTTATCTGTTTTGCTTCTTCGATTTTAAAATCTTTCTTAACCTGTGTGATCCGTTGCAGGGTCTGTCTCACCCTTTCCAGTTTAAATGGCTTAATCAGATAATCAAATGCGTATACCTCGAAAGCCTGTGCCATATAATCATCATGCGCTGTAGCAAAAATCAGGATTGTACGTGGCTCCAGATCCTGAATCAGTCTGGCACATTCAAGTCCGTTCAGTCCAGGCATTTCCACATCCAGGAAACAGACATCTGGACGAAGTTCCTCAAACTGTCGGATCAGCTCAGGTCCGTTGTCTGCCTCGCCGCACAGTTCAAATTCTTCTTCACGTTCCACAATCTTTCGCAAAATGAGTCGCATTCCAGGTTCATCATCCGCAATCAGGACACGTATTTTATCGCTCATTTGCTGCCTTTCCATATCGGTACTGCATTCTCTCCCTGCGGCGTTCAGATGGACGCTTCAGAATTTCAGCCATAACTATGCCCTCGCTGAAATGCATGCGAAGCGGTTCCCGATGTACGTCTGTCTCCTCATATTCATATTCGTTCTGAGGTGCAGCTGCATTTCCGACATGGCAGGGATCTTCTCCCTCACCCGCCTCTGCAAACTCTGATTCACCAGAGGGATGAAACTCCATTTGTTCGCCTCGGGGGCTGAGCATGTATTCATGGCACGGATCCTCTCCCTGAGAAACAGCATCCGTTACCGATGGTTTTTCCTTTTTCATTTCCTCCGCAATGGTTCTGCCAATTGTACGCGCATCCACCGGTTTCCGGAGACCACCCGGTTTTCTTCCCGGAGCCGGAGCACGTGTTTTGGTCTCAGATGTTTTCTTTCCTTTGCCTGCATTCAGAACCAACAGAACAACAATAATAATCGGAAGGGCTTCAATCAGTAATTCCACTCATCAACCGCCTCCTTTCCCTTTGCATGCTTCACTCCGTCCGATCATTGAAACGGAGATTCTATCAGGTTATTTCTTCGTTTCCTTCCGACCAGTCTCACCGTTCGCACCCGCGATGGCCTCACGCATATCAGTATCCGCAATAGTATTTTTCATCTCATAATAGTCCATTACACCAAGTTTTCCCTCGCGAAGTGCAGCTGCCATAGCACGCGGTACCTCTGCCTCTGCCTCGATAACCTTTGCACGCTGCTCCTGTGCTTCTGCCTTCATCTCCTGCTCACGGGCAACAGCCATTGCACGACGTTCCTCAGCTTTCGCCTGTGCAATACGACGGTCTGCTTCAGCCTGATCCATCTGCAGTTGAGCTCCGATGTTCCGTCCTACATCTACGTCAGCAATATCAATTGAAAGAATTTCAAATGCTGTTCCTGCGTCAAGACCCTTGCTCAATACTGTACGGCTGATCAGATCCGGATTTTCAAGAACTGCCTTATGCGTTTCAGCTGAACCGACAGTAGTAACGATACCCTCACCAACACGGGCTACGATCGTTTCCTCGCCAGCACCACCAACCAGGCGTTCTATATTGGCTCGAACCGTAACTCTCGCTTTTGCACGAAGTTCAATTCCGTCTTTGGCAATAGCTGCGACAGTCGGAGTCTCAATAACCTTCGGGTTAACGCTCATCTGCACTGCCTGCAGGACATCACGGCCAGCCAGATCGATAGCACAGGCTTCCGGGAAATCAAGACCTATGTTGGCACCTCTTGCAGTAATAAGTGCTGTAACCACACGATCCAGATTGCCGCCCGCAAGATAATGTGCTTCCATCCTTCCAATGTCTAGTTTCAGACCAGCTTTTTCTGCTTTGATCAGCGGTACAACAATCTTGGTTGGAGAAACCCGCCGAATGCGCATTCCAATCAGCGTTACAACAGAGATGTGAACACCGGATGCCATTGCAGAAATCCATAGTCCTACCGGAATAAAGTGGAAAAATACCAGCAACGCAATCAAAATAACGACAATAATAATAATACCTTGTACCATCTTTTACCTCCTTATAATTCTGCAGTAACCCGTTTCCCGGATCACTGAGTTTTCCATACCACAAAGCACATCGATTCCCCAATGACAAAGTTTTTTCAGGTCTTTTTCACTACGATCCGGTTTCCTTTCACCTCTGCAACCTTAATCGTTTCATTCGCCTCAATGAATTCTCCGTCCGCAATCACATCCACGCGTATATCTTCAAACAGTCCTATTCCAGCCGGCCGAAGAGCTGTCAAAGCCTTCCCCTGTTTTCCTACCAGAATCACGTTCTTCTTTTTTTCCGGAATTGTTTCCTGCGTCTTAAGGAAAAAAGGCGAATTCTTCAACCGGCCTTTTGAAGCAGACCGAAGGAAAAAAATTATCGCTACAGCAAGAATAGCTATTACAATAACCATAACAACCACTGCAACGGCCAGCGAAAAGGTTCTGGCAGTCAGCCATCCTCCCAGCGCAAGCAAAAGAATTCCGGAAATCCCGGGCAAACCAAATCCGGGAATAAAAACCTCGACAATGATAAGTGCAGTACCCGCAAGGTAACTGAGCACAACCGGAAGAAGATCGACTAAAATACGATCCATTCATTCACTCCCTTTCTCACATTTTCATTCAGAACAGCTTCCACTGTCTATGCGAAGATAATCCGCCAGATAACGTATATCCGATTCATATATCTCTTTCAGTCCAGGATTGTAGATGAGGCTGGCAGGATGATACAGAACAAAACATGTTCGGTCTGATCCGAGAACAGGGACAAACTGTCCGTGTACCTGACCAACCATCACTTCGTTCCCTGCCAGTGCATGCAGAGGAGTATTTCCCAGCACGGCAATTGTTTCAGGTTCGACTATTTCTATTTCTCTGAGCAGTTCAGGTACAAAAAAAACCAGTTCCTCCCGATTTGGAGGGCGGTTACTGAGCCGTCCGTTTTTTCCCTGTCTGGTCGGCCGGATTTTTACAACATTCGTGATGTAGATTTCATCCCGTACCAGTCCGGTTAATGAAAGAAAATGATCCAGATTTTTTCCAGCTTTTCCTACAAAAGGCCTGTGCATGCGAGTCTCCTGCTCACCGGGCGCTTCACCAATCAGCATCAGTCGTGGTTTAACTGGTCCCTCCCCGAAAACAAGTTCTCCGCCGCGTCCCGGACAGCGCTGATCAAAGCAGCTGCTCAGTTTCTTTTTCAGTTCAAGCAACCGTTTGTACTTCGGATCCCTGCCGGCATTATTCTGCTCAGCGAATTCCATCCGTCTCCACCTGTCTTCCTGTATAAAGATTCAATTCTGTCAGCTTTGCTTTCAGTGCTTTCAGATCTTCCCAGGACTCTCTCTTTTTGGAGGCGTCATAGATCAGGGCTGCCGGATGATAGGTCGGCAGAAACCATACACCACGCTTCAGTATCCACTGTCCCCGCTGTCTTGTAATCCTCATCTGTGGATCAATCAATGCCTTTGACGGAGTCGATCCAAGACAGAGAATAACCTTTGGGCGCACCAGTACAAATTGCTGTCGGAGATAATTCATACATTGACTAATCTCCTCAGGTTGTGGCACCCGGTTCTGCGGAGGTCTGCACTTTACCACATTGCAGATATACACACAGGATCTTTCAAGTCCTATGGAAATCAGCATTTTATCAAGGAGTTGTCCCGCCGCCCCCACGAATGGCCGACCTGTCAGATCTTCCTGCTCTCCCGGTCCCTCGCCCACCAGCATCAGCGGGCTGTGCGGATCTCCCTCTCCGATCACCGTATGTTTCCTTCCTGCGGAAAGTGGACAAAGATGACAGTTTTCCACTGTCCTGCATAATTCTGTCCAAGATGTCTGCATTTCGGGCACCTTCTTTCACGCGCTCATTATACCAGATTGTATAAAATGTGACAATTCCTCCAAAAAAAGAAAACCTGCTGTAAATAAAATTTACAGCAGGGAAAAAAATCAGGCTTTCTTTGCCGCTTCAACCAGTTTGGCAAATGCCGCGGGATCATTTACTGCGATATCCGCGAGCACCTTGCGGTTAAGATCGATACCGGCCTTCTTAAGACCACAGATGAAAGTAGAATAGCTCATTCCGTTCATACGGGCAGCCGCATTAATACGGGCAATCCACAAACGACGGAAATCACGCTTACGGAGCTTACGTCCGATATATGCATAGCGCAGGGAACGCATGACCTGCTCTTTAGCTGCACGATACTGCTTGGACTTGGAGCCAAAGTAGCCCTTCGCCAGCTTCATAATCTTTCTGCGTTTCTTATGGGCATTCACTGCCGCTTTAATTCTTGCCATTAGTTAAAACCCTCCTTGCTGGCTAAGGTTATTTATAAGGAATCAGCTTTTTCATTGTGGTTGCATATGAGCTGGTCACATAAGCCGTACGACGGAGATTCCGCTTGGTCTTACGGGTCTTCTTATTGAGAATGTGACGCTTATACGCCTTGGCCCTCTTTACAAGACCATTCTTTGTCAGATTAAGACGCTTTGCTGCACCACGATGCGTTTTTTGCTTAGGCATAAAGGATAATCCTCCTCTCGGACATTTATTCTGCTGGAGCTGCCTTTGCAGCTTCTTTCTCTGGGTTTTTTCCTGCCTTCGTTTCCTTTGACAGATCCCTGGGAGCCAGTATCATGATCATGTGACGGCCTTCAACCAGAGGTTTCCGTTCAACACTCGCGCAATCCTTGACTCGCTCTGCGAAGTTCTGCATGACCGCAAGACCAATTTCCTGATGTGTAATCTGGCGTCCGCGAAAACGTATTGACACCTTGACCTTATCGCCGTTCTTAAGGAATTTCATTGCTGCTTTCGCCTTAGTCAAGATATCATTCTCCTCGATTGTGGCAGAAAGCTGAACTTCCTTTATCGAAACGACTTTCTGATTCTTACGAATCTCCCGCTCCTTTTTAGACTGCTCATAACGATACTTATCATAATCCATGAGCTTACATACAGGCGGTTTTGCGGTTGCTGCGATCTTCACCAGATCCAGACCAGCTTCCTCAGCCAATTCAAGCGCTCGACGGATAGGTAGCACCCCGAGCTGTTCTCCGTTCTGGTCGATCAGACGAACCTCACGGTCGCGGATTTCTTCGTTCATCAACAGATCAGCTGCCATGTTGTTAGCGATACACCTCCTAAATAAATCAGAAAAAATGAGAGCGGGCACACACCCGCTCTCATGCATAATACATCCATGATGCCATGTGCCACAGCAACACGTAGCGCTGGGCGAGAAGCGGGCGGCTTCTGCTTCGTACGGGTGGTATTCTATCTCATCTTTCTTTTTCTGTCAACTGTAATTTTTCATTTTTCTTCATTTTCCTGTTTGCACACTTTCTCAAACCGTCCCCAGGGGTCTCTGTTCTCATCAATGTTTTTTTTACATATTGACAGGAAACTCT
>CACXHF010000350.1 GCA_902767305.1 uncultured Eubacteriales bacterium | reverse complement strand
TTTATTTCCGTTTTGCCGGAAGTATTGTCGAAGATCTCAACGTTTGGGTCTATTTTCGTTGCTGCGAGACTGTAGAGATACATGGACGCCAGATAGCCCATGTTATAAATATTGCTGTCATTGGTAATATTTCCGCTTTCTCCCCAGTTTGCAGGTTTTTCGTAATACCCCTTGAGAGTGTCCGGGTTTTTAATCGCTTCAGTATAGGCCTCATCAGTTCCGCCGAATATAGAGATGATCTCCTGACGCCGGTCGGCATAACCGGCCTGGACAGAAACAGCAGTGCCTTCAAGGAACCATCCGGGCAGTTCGTTTGACGTTGACTCTTTGGACAGACGTGTGCCGCTTCGGTCAAGGTTCAGGGTTCCGTTCCGTATCAGATCATACTGAAAAGAATGGAGCATTTCATGCAGAATGGTGCCTTCCAGCTTGGCCTGGTCGGCTTCCTGCGTTTCGGGAGTGAAGGCAGCCGTATTGACCAGAATCTGGTGCGCAATATTCAGAATCTGGGGATTTTCAGGAACAGTTTCCTCAGTATAATGCTTTCCATTCGGGCCGATGTTTGCAGAACCTGCCATGGCGCCAAAACCGTTGCTTTCATTATGGGTGACATAAAAGGTTGTATACCGGCTGACCTGATCGTTTTCTGCGGCTGTTTTGAATGAGGGGATGTTCCTGAGAAGAATTTCCACCGCCTGCGGTTCGATCACGTTGACGACCATGTTGGCCAGCCAGTCCACGTGGTTGCGGTAGGTCTGGAATTCATCCGAGTCGACACCAAGAGATATGGCGTGTTGAAAGACACTGTCGTCACAGTATTTGGCGAAAACAAACTGGTCACGGATATTCGGAACGGGTTCAGGTTCCTGCGGCACATCGTCCTGCGGTTCATCTGTCTGTACCGGGGATTCCTCCTGGATATGCTGCTGTGTTTCATTCGTTTCATTCGTTTCATAATCCGAATGCGATACGGCAGGTGCGGGGATGAACCGTGTCAGTGTGATGTAGGTGATGCCTTTTTCCGAGTTGCTGATCACGAGGAAAGATGCTTCGGTACCATCGGGGAGAAGGACACGGACCGGACTTTCTTCGCTCATGCCTTCAGGACGGTACTCGTCCGGAATAATCAGGGCGAGAACGACATGATAGATCCTGCCCGGTCTGGGAACGTCGGCCGGCTGGTCTCCCTCATCGAGCCAGAAAAGTGGGACCATCCATGATCCGACAGCAGTTTCTCTGTGATAAAGTGTCGCGGTTGTCTCCTTGGCAAAAGGAATCCCGGGAACGGGATCGGGAAAGGCGGAGATGCGGATGCTGTAAAGAGAGGCGTCTTCCTCAGCCGGACTGCCGGCGCAGAAAATGAGCAGAGCCAGCAGCAGAAAAATGAGGACAGGGATACGGGAAAAGTGCTTCATTGGATCCTCCACAATACACAGTATTGAAAAGCTGCAGATGAACGACGGAAATGTGAATGGTCCTTGCGGACTGTACGGACTGACGTCAGATGCCGGCCTGTATTCGGGTTCAGAAAAATGGTGCGTTCATCCGTCCCCGGATGAGCCGGATGAACCTGAAGGGATGCCGGGTAAAGGAAAAGACCACCGTCTGAAGTGGTCTTTAAATGCAGAAAGGTGTCTGAACGGGCGAAAATCAGGCGATAACCCGAATCCAGCCCTTGGGGGCTTCAATACGTCCCATCTGGATGCCGGTGAGCGTATCGTAGAGCTTTTTAAATACCGGCCCCATCTCATCCATACCGGACGGGAAAGTGAGGGTCCGGCCGTGATCGTTGATCATTCCGACCGGTGAGATGACAGCGGCAGTACCGCACAGACCGCATTCGACGAATTCGCCGTCCATGACTTCCTTGAGCGTTACCTCACGTTCCTCTACCTTGAGACCGAGATAGTCCCTGGCGACATCGACCAGAGAACGGCGCGTGATGGAGGGCAGAATCGAGGTGGATTTGGGGACGACCAGATTGCCGTCATGATCGGCAAAGAGGATATTGGCTCCGCCGGTTTCCTCGATCTTTGTTCTTGTGGCCGGATCCAGATAGATGTTTTCCGCAAAGCCGTGCTTGTGGGCGTCCACGATGGCATGCAGACTCATGGCATAGTTGAGTCCGGCCTTGATGTGTCCGGTTCCGCGGGGAGCTGCACGGTCGTAGTCCGAGATCCGGACGGAAATCGGTTTGGCGCCTCCCTTGAAATAGGGACCGACAGGTGTACAGAAGATACGGAACATGTATTCATCCGCCGGCTTGACTCCGATGACCGGAGAAATGCCGAACATATAGGGGCGGATGTACAGGGTCGCACCGGATCCGTACGGCGGAACCCAGTCGAGGTTGGCGCGGACGGTTTCAACCACCGCGTCAATAAAACGTTCCTGCGGGAACGGGGGCATTTCCAGATACAGGGCGCTGTCGTACATCCGGGCAGCATTCAGATCGGGCCGGAAGGTGACGACGTGTCCGTCTGCGGTCGTATACGCCTTGAGTCCCTCAAACACAGACTGAGAATACTGGAGTACACCGGCGTCCTCACTCATGGTAATCATGGGATCTTCGGTCAGACCGCCTTCATCCCATTTCCCGTCTTTATAATTCGCAACATAACGTTTGTCTGTAACGTGATAGGCAAATCCAAGATTTCCCCAGTCCAGTTCTTTTTTGCTCATAACAGTTACCTCCAGGCGCAGACCTCCGAATAAGCGGAGCAGCGCAAATTTCGCCGTGTATTTTATCTCAATTTTTGAAGACATTCAAGACTTATTGCTTTTTTACCGGCATTCTATTATAATTCATGCTGGCTTTATGTAGGAAAAAAGAACTGTAGGAACGTTTTCACTGCGGTTTTCCGACCTTCAGAGCCATACTTTTTGAAAAAGCAGGCAGGAATTATGGAAAAGAAAAATCAGGCGGTTGTTACCGTTGTGGGCAGGGATACCATCGGCATTATCGCCAAGGTGAGCCGGATACTGGCGGAACATGACGCCAACATTCTGGACATCTCTCAGACGGTACTCTCCGGGATGTTCAATATGATCATGATCGTGGATATTTCTCTCTCCGAGTTTGCAGCGCTCTCCGGGGCACTGAGCACGCTGGGCGAGCAGATCGGGCTTGAGATCCGCATCCAGCGCAGTGAAATATTCGATGCCATGCATCGGATCTGAGAGATGAAACAGCCGGCCCTGGCCGGCTTACCCTGCGGGCGGCCGTGCCGGCTGCCCGGGGATTGAGGAGGCAGAGATGATCAACACATCCGAAATTCTTCAGACGGTACACATGATTACGGAGGAGAAGCTGGACATCCGGACCATTACGATGGGCATTTCCCTGTACAGCTGCATTCATCCGGACAGTCGTGAACTGTACCGCAGAATTTACGATAAAATCACGCACCAGGCTGAACGGCTGGTGCCCGTCGGGGAGGCACTCGAATGTGAGTTCGGCATCCCCATTGTCAACAAGCGGATTTCGGTTTCCCCGATTTCCCTGATTGCAGCCGCCTGCCGGGATCCGCTGACTGCAGCCAGAGCCATGGATGATGCAGCCAGGGAGACCGGCGTCAACTTTATCGGCGGCTATACGGCACTGGTACAGAAGGGGCTGACCGAGTCGGACCGCCGTCTGATCGATTCCCTTCCGGAGGCTCTGGCGGAGACGGAGCGGGTCTGTGCATCCGTGAATGTGGCCAGTACCCGGGCAGGCATCGACATGGATGCGGTGCGCCTGTGCGGGGAGGCAGTGAAGGAGATTGCGGAGCGGACGAGAGAAACGGATGCGTCCGGCTGCATGAAGCTGGTGATCTTTTCCAATGCCGTTGAGGATAATCCCTTCATGGCCGGCGCGTTTCACGGGCCGGGCGAGGGCGAAAGCTGCATTAATGTGGGCATTTCCGGGCCGGGCGTCGTGAAGCGCGCACTGGAAAAAGAAGCCAGGGGAGCGCCTTTTGATGTCGTGGCGGAGACGATCAAGCGGACCGCCTTCAAGATCACCCGTGTGGGTCAGCTGGTTGCAAGAGAAGCCAGCAGCCGGCTGGGGGTTCCCTTCGGCATCGTGGATCTTTCTCTCGCACCGACGCCGGCTATGGGCGATTCGGTGGCGCACATTCTGGAGGAAATGGGACTTGAGGTGTGCGGCTGTGCAGGGACGACGGCCGCCCTGGCACTGCTCAACGATGCAGTAAAGAAGGGCGGCGTCATGGCCAGTTCGCAGGTTGGCGGTCTCTCCGGTGCGTTCATTCCGGTCTCTGAGGATATCGGAATGATCAATGCGGCCAGGAGCGGCGCACTGTGCATTGAGAAACTGGAGGCCATGACCTGCGTATGTTCCGTAGGCCTTGACATGATTGCAGTTCCCGGAAATACGCCGGCTTCTACCCTGGCGGCCATTATTGCGGATGAGGCGGCAATCGGCATGGTGAACAGTAAAACGACGGCGGTGCGTCTTATTCCCGCACCGGGCAAGGACGTAGGGGACGAAGTGGAATTCGGCGGACTGTTCGGCCGGGCTCCCATCATGCGGGTATCCCCATACTCCTCTGAGGCGTTCATTGCCCGGGGCGGACGGATTCCGGCACCGCTGCAGAGCCTCAAGAACTGAATGGCAGCAGAAAAGCAGACCGGGGGCAGCCCGGCTGGAAACGAGGAACGAAGATGGAAGTATTGACAAGAAATGAAATGGACAATCGATTCAAATGGGATCTGACCCGGCTGTTTGCCTCGGATGAGGCGTGGGAACAGGAATATACCGCCATCGGGGAGCTTTCGGCAGCGTTTGCACAACGGGCAGGCACCCTGAATGTGAAAGAGAGGATCCTTGAGGCGTTTAATGCCTATTTTGACATGATGCGCCGCTTTGAAACCCTGTACGCATATGCGATGATGCGGCAGAACGAGGACACCTCGGTTTCTCTGTATCAGGCCATGAATGACCGGGCCATGTCCCTTGGCAGCAGGGTGATGGCCTCAGCGGCGTTCCTGGTGCCGGAACTGCTGGCACTGCCGGAGGGGACGCTGGAGGGCTTCGGAGCGGATCCGGATTTCAGTGATTACAGCCGTTTTATTGAGGATATTCTGCGGACCAAGGCACACACGCTTTCTAAAGAGGAGGAGCAGATCCTGGCCATGGCGGGTGAGGCGCTTTCGACGTCGGACCAGGCGTCTGAGATGCTTCGGAGCCTGGATCTGCAGCTGGGCACGGTTCGGAACGAATCGGGTGAACGGGTGCAGCTGACGGATGCCGGTTTCATACTGTTTCTGGAAAGCAGCAACCGGACGGTGCGCCGTACGGCGTTCCGTAAAATGATGGACGGCTATGCGGCCATGGGCAATACCTTTGCGGCACTGTATGCCGGACAGGTAAAGGCGGATATTTTCGCAAGCCGCGTGCGGCATTATGAAAGCAGCAGGGCGGCATCCATGTATGCGGATGAGGTGCCGGAATCGGTGTATGACAGTCTGATTACGGCAGTACATGAAGGCATTGACACACTGAATGCCTATCTGGAGCTGCGCAGGAAAAAGATCGGTGTCCCCCGCCTTCATATGTATGACCTGTACTACGGAAATGAGCAGGGATTTGAGATTCATCCGGACATTGAGGAATCTTTTGATCTGTTTCTCAAAGCAGTGGCACCGCTGGGGGAGGACTACGTCAGGGATGCCTCCCGTGCACTGCAGGAACGCTGGATTGATGTGTATGAGAACCGGGGCAAGCGGAGCGGTGCCTATTCCTGCGGCAGTGCCTATGGCACAACGCCGTATGTGCTGCTCAATCACAAGAACAATTATGACGGTCTTTCCACGCTCTGCCATGAGATGGGACATGCCATGCACAGCTTCTATTCCAATTCCAGCCAGCCGTATCCCAAGGCGGATTATTCGATCTTTGTGGCAGAGGTGGCCTCTACCACGAATGAAATTCTGCTCAATGAATATCTGCGCAGGGAATACCGGGATGACCGGGCGGCACAGGCGGCACTGGTGGGAAATCTGCTGGAGCATTTCCGGACGACGGTTTTCCGTCAGACCCTTTTTGCTGAATTCGAACTTCGGGCGCATCGGCTGGCTGAATCCGGGGAGAGCCTGACGATGGAACAGCTTTCGCAGATGTATCTTGAAACGGTGAAGACATACTATGGGAAGGTCTGCACGGTAGATGACTGCGTGGCCAGCGAATGGATGCGCATTCCCCATTTTTACAGTCCGTTTTATGTATACAAGTATGCGACCAGTTTCTGCGCGGCCATTTCACTGGCCAGAAATATTCTCTCCGGGGATCCGGAAAAAGTAGCCCGGTATCGCGCTTTCCTGAGAAGCGGCTCCAGCCTTCCGCCGATTGAGGAGCTCCGCAATGCCGGTGTTGACCTTTCCACGCCGGAACCGGTCACAGAAGCACTCGATTATTTTGCGGAACTGGTTTATGAGTACCAGAACCTGCTGAACTGAGATGAACGAAATACTTGCAGAGCAGGTGAACCGGGCGGAGCACTTTGATTCCCGGTCGTTCTTCATGACGGTCATCCGGATGGTGCTGCGGCTGGCTGCAGCGGAGATCTGTACGACAGTCCTGGTGTTTTTCCTGAAGATCTCCCTGCTGAAAGTTCTGTTTTATGCATACGCCATAGCGGAGGTGCTTTTTTTCCTGCGTCAGATTCTGGCTTCAGACCGGTACGTGCTGATGCCCGACCGCCTGCTGATGGAGCGGCGGATGGGGGACATGGTGATGTTCTCTCTGGCACTGCCTGTAGACAGGATAGCAGCGGTCAGGGAATACGCAGCAGGGGAGAAGCTTTCCGTTTCATATGCCCATGTGTCGGAATTCAGGCGTCAGGCCAATGTGCCGTTCCGTGTGCGGATAGCCCGGGGAGTGGCTGTAATCAGTTCCCGGCTCGCCGTGCTCTGTGCCGGAACGGCAGTGCAGAATCCCTGCGGTCTTGTGCTGGCGTATTATGAGGGAATCAAAGTCAAGGCCTGTACCTTTGAGCCGGACGCCGGCATGCTGCGGGCACTGGAAGATGTGCTGGGGGATCGGATGGGAACAGATGACCGGCTGGCCCGTCCGCATCTGCGGACCTTTATGGCAAGAATTCAGGCCAGGGCTTTTCCTGCACTGTATCCGCATGTGGAGCCGCTGGTCACCCCCGAGGATGAGGAATGGGCCAGAGCTTATGTGGAACAGCGGAAACGGGAAAAGGAACTGAAACGGAAAAAAACTGAAAAAGGAGCTTCGTCTGCCCAGCAGCAGCGGACGAAGCAGCAGAAAAAACAGAAGAGGAAAAAAGGACATAGCCGGCCGAAGGATACCGGAAAGGGACAAAGCCGGTCCGGGGGAGAACATCCGGAGCAGAATGAGCGCGCCGTCCGATCCATGGAGATTCCGGATCATCCGGTGTTCAATGAGGCGGATGCTTTGCCTGAAAAGGAGAAGGATGTCCGGAAACGCCGGAGCAGGACACAGGTGGAGGATGAGCATGCAGGCGAAGACAGTTTTTTTTGATCTTGACGGAACACTGACCCGCTCCGGAGAGGGAATTATCCGCTGTGCCAGGTTTGCAGCGGAAAAGATGCACAGCCCGGCACAGCCGGAGGACTGGTCGGTGTTTATCGGACCGCCGCTGTATGACTCGTTCCGTAAATTCTGCCGTCTTGGAGAGGATGCGGCTGCAGAGGCAGTCACGTGGTACCGGAAGCGGTTTACGGAGACGGGCTGGGAGGAAAATGCTGTATATGAGGGGATTCCCATGCTTCTCAGATCGCTCCGGGCAGCCGGTATCCGGTCTGTGATTGTGACCTCCAAGGCGGAGGCATTTGCGGTGCGCATTGCAGAGCGTTTCGGGCTCAGTGCGTACATTGACGGGATTATCGGACCGGGACTCGGTGAGCGGCAGCCGGACAAGGAACATCTGATCCGGAAGGCGATGAATTGCTTTGAGGGTCCGTATGTCATGGTCGGAGACCGTGTGTTTGATATGGAGGGGGCGGCCAGGGCCGGAATTCCGGCTGTTTTTGCTGCATATGGATACGGCCGGACGAATGAAGCGGAGGGAGCAGCCGCCGCAGCGGGAAGTCCGGCCGAGCTGCTTGACCTGCTCCTGCCGGAGGGACCGCGGGCCCGGGGACTGTTTCTTTCCATGGAAGGGGTGGACGGATGCGGCAAATCGACGCAGCAGAAGGCACTGGTCTCGGAGATGCAGCGCCTGGGCTGGCGAATTGTCCTGACCCGTGAACCCGGTGGAGACGAGATTGCGGAGAAGATCCGGCAGCTGATCCTGGATCCCGGGAACACCGGCATGCAGGATGTGACAGAGGCGTATCTGTATGCGGCAAGCCGTGCGCAGAATGCGCGGATGCGGATTCTTCCGGCCATTGAGCGGGGCGATATGGTGATCTGCGACCGCTATGTGGATTCCTCCGTTGCCTATCAGGGCGGGGGACGGCAGCTGGGGGCAGAGCGAATCCGGGAGCTGAATGCCTGGGCGACGGAAAACTGCATGCCGGACCTGACGGTCTATCTGCGAATGGAGCCGCACGAGGCGTTGTCAAGGCGTCTGAGCGTATCGATCCCGGACCGCCTGGAACGGGAAAAGGACAGCTTCTTCTTAAGAACGTTTGAGGCTTATGAAAAGCTGTACAAAGGCCGTGACGGCTGCCGCGTGGTGACCGTTGATGCGGCACAGCCCATTGAGGCCGTGACGGATGAAATGCTGCGCCGGGTCCGTCAGCGACTTTCGGACCTGGCAGTGATGGGGCGGAACAGCGCACAGGGATAAGTAAATGAGCAGAATTGTGGTAGGCATGTCCGGTGGAGTGGATTCCTCTGTGGCAGCTCTCCTCCTGAAAGAGGCGGGGCACGAGGTCATCGGCGTGTTCATGAAAAACTGGGATGAGAAGGACGCAGACGGTGTCTGTACAGCGGAGGCGGATTATGCCGATGTGAGGAAGGTCTGTGACCATCTGGACATTCCGTACTATACGGTAAATTTTGAAAAAGAATATTATGACCGCGTTTTTTCCTATTTTCTGGAAGAGTACCGGAAAGGCCGCACGCCGAATCCGGACGTTCTCTGCAACCGGGAGATCAAGTTCCGGGCATTTCTCGATACGGCCATGGATGCCGGAGCAGACGCGGTTGCCACAGGGCATTTCTGCCGTCTGGGCAGAGAGGCAGACGGGCGGGTACAGCTTCTTCGCGGAGTGGATCCGGGGAAGGACCAGAGCTATTTCCTGTACATGCTGGGGCAGGCAGCACTCTCAAAGGCAGTCTTTCCGGTCGGAGAAATGACCAAGGCAGAGGTACGGCGGACGGCAGAAAAGGCCGGACTTGTCACCAGCGGCAAGAAGGATTCAACCGGGGTATGCTTTATCGGGGAACGCCGCTTCAAGCCCTTTCTCCGGCAGTTTCTCCCGGCCAGCCCCGGGAACATGGTGACGCCGGAGGGGCGGGTTGTCGGCAGGCATGACGGCCTGATGTATTATACGCTCGGTCAGCGGCGCGGACTCGGCATCGGCGGTGCCGGAAACGGAGAGCGCTGGTTTGTTCTTGCCAAGGATCTGGACAGAAATGAGCTGATTGTCACCCAGGGAGGCGATCATCCGCTTCTCTACAGCCGGACCTGTGAAGGGGAGGGACTGACCTTTATTCGCGGGGAGGCGCCGGGGACGGAGTTCGACTGTACCTGCAAGTACCGCTACCGGCAGCCGGATCAGGCGGTTCACGTATCGGTGTCCGGTGACCGCTGCCTGGTCACAGCACTCGAATCACAGCGTGCAGTGACGCCCGGACAGAGCATGGTCTTTTACAGGGATGAGGTCTGTCTGGGAGGCGCGGTAACGGATAAGGTTCTGGATGCCGGACGTGTTCCGGTGCCGGAGCGGGAGGGCTGACCGTGAACGGATGGCAGAAATTCTGGGGACATCTCAGAACGATTACCCGGCACCGGCATCAGGTGATCGCCAACTGCAGAAGGGCGGGCATTTTCTGGCAGGGGCTGCGGCACGACCTTTCCAAGTACAGCCTGACAGAATTCAGGGAAGGGGTCCGCTTTTTTGACGGGACGCATTCGCCGACTGAGGATGAGCGCAGGCAGTGCGGATACTCGCTGGCGTGGATGCACCATAAAGGGCGGAACCGTCATCACTGGGAATACTGGACTGATTACAGTATGACAGAACACCGCTATATGGCAGTGGAAATGCCGCGGCGGTTTGTCGCGGAAATGATCTGCGACCGGCTGGCAGCCAGCCGGATCTACAAGGGGAGCGCCTATACGGATGCCTCTCCGCTTGAATATCTGGTGCATGGAAAAATGCATGATTACATGCATCCCTCTACCTACGAGACGCTGGTCCGCTTTCTGACGCAGCTGAGGGATGACGGAGAGGAGGCTATGTTCAGAAGCCTCCGGGAATATGTAAGGGAGAAGTCATGAGACTACAGAAATATATGGCCATGTGCGGCGTTGCAGCCCGGCGGAAATGTGAGGAAATCATTGCCGAGGGCCGGGTCAGCGTGAACGGCGTGGTAAGGGATATCCCCGGCAGTACGGTTGAGGAGGGGGACGTGGTTACCCTGGACGGTGAGGTTATCCGTCCCGAGGAGCACCGGGTGGTGATCCTCTATCATAAGCCTGCCGGAGAAGTCTGCACGGTGACCGACGACCGGGAACGCGAAACGGTCATGGATCATTTCCGGGATCTTCCGGAACGGGTATACCCGATCGGCCGGCTTGATTATGATACGGAAGGGGTTCTCCTTCTGACCAACGATGGTGCACTGGCACAGAAACTGACACATCCGTCCTCTGAGGTGGACAAGGTCTATCTGGCCCGTGTCTCCGGACGGCTCAGCCCCGAGGAAATCCGGCGTCTGCGTACCGGCGTCCTCATGGAAGGCGAGGAGCGGATGACCTGGCCGGCCCGCGTGCGCATTGTCCGCGAAGGGGAGATTTACAGCGATGTGATCATTATCATCCATGAAGGGCGGAACCGTCAGGTACGCCGGATGATCGCGGCGGTAGGACATCAGGTGGTCATGCTGAGACGGGTACGTTTCGGCCCGGTGGACCTTGGATCCCTGCAGCGGGGACAGTGGCGTTATCTGACGGAGGAGGAAACAGAAAAACTTCGCCGGCTTTGAGGCTGTCCTGAGGATAGAAGCTCTGAGGAGGAGGGATTTCATGAAATGCGATCTGACCTGCCCGATTGAGGTTGTGCGTGTGCAGATTTCAGTTGAGACAGGAGACAACGGAGCGGAACAGGTGGTCTGTGCCATTGACTTCCACTCGCTTGAGAGCGAAAAGACAGTTGACAGTGTCCAGATGAACATCGTCTGTTTCAGCGCAAACGGCATGCGCCTTGGAGGCAGGCTGGTGCGTGCACGGGCACGGGATATGAAAGGCACGGAGTTTTTCGGTTCTTTCCGGCCGGAACATGTTACCGGAACGGCACGCGTAGAGGCGAGCGTTGAAAAAGTCTGGTTTACGGATGGAGTGATCTGGCGTCGGGATGAGCGAAATGTGCGGGAATATCAGCCCAATCAGCTGCCGGAGGGACGCGAACTGGACCGTCTGCGCTCTGCAGCCGGCGAGGATGCGGCAGGATATGCCCGTGCGGAGCCGCGGGTCTGGCTGTGTGTCTGCGGACGGGCCAACCTGAATGACGAGGATCAGTGCCGCCGGTGCGGACGTGACCGGCAGACGGTTCTTTCTTCCTATTCAAGAGAGGTGATTGAGGCGACTCTCGGTGAAAAGGAGCGGGAACTTGAGGCGATCAGCAAGGATAACATCATCCGTTCCACAGAGCAGAATGTCCGGGAAATGGAAGCAGTTCAGCGCAGACAGAAGAAACGGAAAAAGCGTCTGAGAGGCCTTATACTTTTTCTGGTGATCCTGCTGGCGGGTGTTTCCGCATGGCGCTGGGGGGTGCCCCTTGCAGCAGACCGGATTGCGCAGGACCGGCTTGACAACGGAAAGCCGTCCGATGCGCGGAAGATCTATGAATGGATTCTGCAGTACTGGCCGGATGAATATGATGCCGGCAGGAAGATACAGACTGCCACCCTGGCCATTATTGACCGGCTGATTTCCATGAATACGGAAGATACGCTGGTCATGGCCGCTGAGGAGGCGGAGCATGTCGGGGATGAAAAACGGAAGCTGGAGGCCGGTCTGGCTCTGGCCGGCAAGTACATCGAAAGCGGCCGCCGGGCGGAAGCGGAGAAACTTCTCCGGAGTTTCGGAAACAGCGATGCAGCCCGGGGAATGCTGGATGATCTTCTTTATCAGGAAGCGGCTGAAGCGAAGGAACAGCTCAGATTTGATGAGGCGGTCCGTCTTTTTGAGGAACTGGGGGATTACATGGACAGCCGCCTCCAGAGGACAGATGCGATTTATCTGCAGGCACGCGAGATGATGCGGGAGAATCAGCTGGAGGCAGCCCAGAAACAGTTCCTGCAGGTTGCGGACTATCTGGATTCCATGGCACTGCTCAGGCGCTGCAGATATCAGCTGGCGGCAGAAAAACGGAGTGCCGGCGAAATGATTCCGGCAGCCGAACTTTACGAAAGTCTTGGAATCTATGAGGATTCCGAGCGGCTTGGGCAGCTCTGCCGTTACGATGCGGGAATGACGGCTGTTTCTCAGGGAAAACTGGTGGATGCTGCGGAGCAGCTGAAAAAGGCCGGACAGATCGAGGATGCACATGACCGCTTTGAAGAAGTGGCCTTTACCCTTGGGAATGCAGCTCTGCAGGAGGGAAACTATCAGGCGGCCTGTACCTGGTTTGAACAGATTACCATGACCGACGAGGTCAGAAAAGCATATGATCAGGCCATGTATGCACTGGCGCAGGAGAAGGAGAAAAGCGGGGATCGTGAGTCGGCTCTGCTGCTGTATGCATCACTGGGCAACTATGAGGATGCGTTTGCCCGTCAGCAGAACATCGAATATGATCTGGCCAGAGAACGCATGACAGCCGGAAACTATGAGGAAGCGCTGGACCGTTTCGAGGGACTCGGGACGGTCAGGGACAGTGCGGAGCAGGCAGAAAAGTGCCGGCAGGAAATTGCAGAGAAAGCCTATGCGGACGAGGTCTTTGAAAAAGCGATCTCGTTCTATGCGCAGATGAAGGACCGGAAAAGCGCAGAGGAGCAGATCGTTCGCTGCCGCTATGCACTGGCAGAGAAAAAGGCAGGCGAGAATGCCTTCTCTGAGGCTGCCGATCTGTATAAGGAATGCGGTGACTACCTCGATTCGGCTGAAAAGGCCCTTCAGATGCAGTACAGACAGGCGGAACAGCTGGGGGCAGCAGGGGAGTATGAAAATGCGGCCGGACTTTTCCGGTCACTTGGCGGGTATCTGGATGCCCGGAAGTGTGCGGAGAAGAATGAGGATCTCTGGCTCGGCAGTGCATACCGGGATGCGCAGATGGACCTTGAAACCGGCAACTATGTGAGCGTGATTGAAACGCTGGAGCCGTATGCTGATGCAGATCTGCCGGAGAGATACAGGGAAATTCCGTCAATGCTGGAACAGGCCTGCCTCGGACGGGCTGAAGAACTGCAGAAGATGGGGCGGCCGCTTGAAGCGCTGCCTTATTATGAGCGGATTCCGGACAACAAGACTGCAGCGAAGCGTCTTTCGGATTATGTCTATCGGGTGATTGGCCGCTGGAAGAGCCAGAGCGGAATGGAACTGACCTTCCGGCGCGACGGAACATGCACCATTGACGGAAAAAATGCCTATTACGGCGGCAGCGGATATGAACTGTATGTCGGGGATGAGCCCTATCCGACCCGGCGGTTTTATCAGGTGATCAACCTGCGCAGAGGTACACTGACGCTCAAGGAGATTGATGCGGATAAGAATATCCGCGTAACGTATGTGGGTGAACCGCTTCCGGCCGAGGACATGGACAGCAGTCCGGAAGCCGCGACAGAGCCCGACGGAAGCGAAAGGCCGGTTTCAGAGGAATCGCCGGAGAATGGGGAAACGCTGACTGAGGGAGTGGAGGGGTAATATGCCAAAACGCAGAGACCTCCTCCTGATCGGCGGAGCTCTTTTCGCTGCGCTGGTTCTGTATCTGACTGCGCGCTATATGGGAAAGGGTGATGCCAATACCGTAGTGGCAAAGGTCGGAGGCCGGATTGTCCTTCAGAAACCGCTTGTCATGGACGGACGCTATGAGATTCCGCTGCAGGAGGGTGAAATCAACATCATCCGTGTCGAGCAGGGAGCTGTCTGGATGGAAGAGGCAAACTGCCGTGACGGGCTTTGTATCCATCAGGGGAAGATGCGGAACCGGGCGAAGAGTATTGTCTGTCTGCCGCATAACCTGGTCATCACCCTGGAAGGGGAACCGGCTGCCGGCAATACGGAACCGGATGATCTTGATGTGATAATTTACTGAATTAAGGGAGCGACATAGTTGATGCAGTTCTTCAGAAAATGGATAGAGGACGCCCGAAAAGAGCCGGATGACCGCTATGTGGCGGTCTGTGACGGCATACGTGCCCTGGCGATTTTTATGGTGACCTGGTTTCATATCTGGCAGCAGTCCTGGCTGTACCCGGGACTGAATCTCTTTGGAACACGGATCAGCCTGGATCCTCTTGTACGTTCCGGATACATGCATGTTGATATCATGATACTGCTCTCCGGTTTCTGTCTGTATCTGCCGTGTACACGTCTGCGCCCGGATGAACCGTTTTCTATCCGGAATTTTTACTGGAAACGTCTGATCCGGATCGCTCCGTCCTATTATCTGACGATTCTGATCATGCTCATTGTCGCACTCGCCAGGGGAATCTATAAGCAAAGCTATGTGACGCTTGAAATGGACCTTGGACTGCATATGATCTTTGCCCATATGTTTCGTATGGAAACCTATTATTATACAAACCTGAATGCAGCTCTTTGGACACTGGCTCTTGAAATGCAGCTTTATCTGGTGTTTCCACTGCTTGTCGCCATGATGCGCCGCCGGCCGTTTCTGACAGCCGGCGTGATTACGCTCCTTTGCACGCTGTACAGAGTGTGGCTCTCCAGGGTACTGTTTGATATCAAGCCGTATTTCAATCAGTTTCCGGCATATCTGGATGTCTTTGTCCTGGGTATGCTGACGGCTGTTCTGTACAGCCGGATCCGGACAGTTCCACATCATCCGCTGGTACGGATGCTTTGCTCTCTGGGAACGATTCTTTCCCTGATCTGGATCATCCGTCTGGCTTTTCTGCAGTCGGAAATGGGAAATGCAGGGATGATTGAGCAGGGTCAGGTACTGCATCGTCTGCCCATGGCTCTGGCCGGAATGGTGCTGATTCTTACTGCAGGCAATGCCGGATGGGGAGTACGCCATCTTCTAGGGAATCCGGTGATGCGGTTTTTCTCCGGTATTTCCATGCATATCTATATCTGGAATCAGGTTCTGGCTGTCTGGATTCGTGAACTGCGAATCATACCGAGTGAATATCCGAATCCGAACTACCAGGGGGACCTTGTATGGCAGCAGCGGTATACATTTGTCTGTTTTGCTGCTGCGATTGCCGCCGGAATTCTGTTTACCTATGCTTTTGAACGTCCTGTGGCGCGTTTTCTCCTGAAACGGCGGGGATTAGGACAGACTGTATCTGTGCAGAAAGCGGCGGACTGTGTTCAGAACCCGATACCTTCCCAGGAGACGATGGAACAATCAGCAGAAAAAGAACAGGTGAAAAGATGAAAAGCATGATGGACTTTAACAAAATGCCGTATGAGCGCCCGGATATGAACGGGCTGAGAGCAGCATATGAGCAGACCTGTGACCGGCTCAGTCATGCCGGCACCTATGAGGAGGCGAGAGCGGCCTTCTTTACGCTTCAGGATAAAAATGATCAGGTGCAGACAATGGCTTCCATCTGCTCTGTACGTAATACGATTGATAAGACGGATGCATTTTACGAGAGTGAGGTAAAATGGATCCGCGAAGCCCTGGCCGGTCTGATTCCTGTTCTCAAGCGCTATCAGATGGCTCTGGCGTCCTGCAGGTTTCGTCCGGAATTTGAAATGGAGTTCGGGCAGCAGATGTTCCGTCTGGTGGATGCTGCCATAAGAACCACGGATGAGAGCATCATCTCCGAGACCATCCGGGAAGGCGAGATTTCTCAGGCATACGAAAAAACCAGTGCACTTGCGTCTGCATGCTTCCGTGGAGAAACATGTAATTTTTATGGCCTTCTCAAACATATGGAGAGTACGGATCGGAATGAACGGCGTGAGGCATTTCACACCTGGACGGCGCTGTATGAGAGCATTGCGCCTCAGCTGGATGCGCAGTATGACGAACTGGTTCATCTGCGTACGGAGATGGCACGAAAACTGGGCTTTGAACAGTATACGGAGCTTGCCTATCTGAACCTCAGCCGCTTTGATTATACAAAAGAGGACGCAGCGCTGTTCCGGAAACAGATTCGGGAGATTATCACGCCGGCTGTGACTGAAATCCGGGAACGTCAGCGTATCCGACTGGGGGTAGACCACCTTCGATACTATGATGAGATGCTGATTTTTCCGGAGGGAAATGCCAACCCTATCGGGAACATGGAAACACTGGTTGGCAAGGCACAGAAGATGTACCGGGAAATGAGTCCGGAAACCGGTGAATTCTTTGATTTCATGGTCCGATATCATCTGTTTGATCTTGAGACCCGTCCAGGAAAACACATGGGCGGATATATGACCAGTTTTCCGGCTTACAGAGCTCCGTTTATCTTCAGCAATTTCAACGGCACCAGTGCAGATGTGAATGTTCTGACCCATGAGGCAGGACATGCATTCCAGGGGTATATCGGGATGCACAGTATCCCCGTTTCAGATCTGACCAGTTCAACTTCCGAGATCAACGAAATTCATTCCATGTCCATGGAGCACTTTGCCTACCCGTGGATGGGAGAATTCTTCGGGGAAAAGACGGAACAGTATATTACATCACATTTGATTGATGCACTTGCTGTGATTCCTTACATGGCCTGTGTGGATGAATTCCAGCATGGGATATATGCCAGTCCGAATATGGATGCGCTGGAGCGACGCCAGCTCTGGCATTCCATTGAACGGTTGTACATGCCGTGGCGGGACTATGACGGGGAATCTTTCCTTGAAGAGGGGGGATTCTGGATGCAGAAACAGCACATTTTCCTGTATCCCTTCTATTATATTGATTATGCGCTTGCTGGAATGTGTGCATTTCAGTATTATGGACGGATGAAAGAAGACCGCAGTGAGGCGTGGCAGGACTATCTGCGGCTTTGCCGGGCGGGTGGAACAAAAGGGTATTTTGAACTTCTTGAAGAAGGTCGTCTTCTGAACCCGTTCCGGGAAGGGAATGTAGAAAAGAGCGTCCGTCACGTGATTGAAGAGATCATGGACAGATACTGAGAAGTGAATCCGGATTCACTGGAAAGAGCTTTTTCTTCTGTTGTGCTTTGCTGGAGTACAGACTGTTATGAAGTCTGAAGCAGAGTCGCGTCGGAGTATGATTTCCTTCATGAAAGGCCTTTCGGTCTGAACAATGGACAGTTTTTTGCAGGCATGTGAATGTGATCAGACGGCATCTTGACTTGAAATAGTGCAGATGTGTAAAATTATGACAGACAAGGGAGAATAGTCATGAGTGAACGCGAGCAGCATATAAACATGCCTTATGACAGCGCATTTAAGAGTATTATCAGAAAATGCCCGCGTCTGTCTCTTTTCCTGATAAACGAGTTTTTTTTCTGTACAGGACTGATGGATGAGGAATATAACGGAACAGAGGAGATTATTCTGCTGGATAAGGAACTGTCCAGTCTTATATCAGCAAACCGTGAGGAAGACATCCGCATCCGGGTAATAGGAAAAAACAGAAGAACCTATCATCTGGAATGTCAGACAACCCCGGATGGATCCATCCTGTTGCGAATGATCATTTATGATTCTCTTACTGCGATTGATGAGGCTGTATTCGGAGATTCTAAGATTGTAGTGGAAATCGATAATTCAGGAGTACTGTTTCTCCGAAGCCCGGGAAACATTCAGAATACTTTGACGGTTGAAATCCGGGCTCCTCAGGGAAACAGCCTGACTTACGAGATACCTGTATTGAAAATGCAGAATTATTCACTTGATATCCTGCTGAAAAAGAAACTGTTTATTCTGCTGCCGTTTGTTTTTTTTAATTACGAACGACAGTTACGCAGGACTCCGGAAAATCCGGCTATATACAATCAAATCCGGGATTTGTATGATACGATTCTTCAAAAGCTGCAGGAAAGCCTGGCGGATCACAGTT
>CACXHF010000349.1 GCA_902767305.1 uncultured Eubacteriales bacterium | reverse complement strand
TTTCCGCTGTGGAGCATCCGTCTGTCAGATTTGAGCAATTGTCCTGCAGCGGTTTCAAAAATCCATACCGCTGTTCATAAAGGAGTGAGTAATCAGATGTTTTTGTCCAGTCAGCGGTTCAGACTGTCTTTCCTGCTTGTACCGCTTTTAGTTGTATTCTTTTCTTCAGGCCTGGCTGACGACTTCAGTCGTCCCCTGCTTTTCGTTTCTCTGCCGGAAGATACGCAGATGATCGAAAATGTTCAGTTTGAAGATGGCAGCTTCATCCAGACCTACCAGCTGGGGGGCGGCGCACATATTACACTGCTCCGGGATGCTGATTTCGGCATGACCCTTCGTGACCTCGTTTCAAGCGAATGGGAAGGAGCCGTATCGGTATCTCCCCTTAAACTTGATCCGATCAGCGGGCAGAAAACCGACGCAGTCCGTTTCAAATATACAGATTCTGATCTCGAATCTTTTCTCATTACGCTGATTTCCGTCAGCGCCGGACACGATACCCTGATTTTTGAAGCCGTGTTTCCAACCCGTAACGGCGAGGAGCAGATCAATGCCATCGTCGACAAGATGCTTCAGTCCATGTCAGTCATCAATATGAGCGAAAGCAACCTCGGGTAAACACCGCCTGCCCGTCTCAGGGCAGTTATGGATCTTTCAGTCTTTGAAGCCGGGATATTCCCGGCTTTTTTTCTGTCCTCCGCGTCAGACATTCTCCCTGATACCGGTTTTTCCGCCTGCACCACACATAGCCGGCTGTTCGGAACTTTTTCACGAACAGCCGGCCATCAGAGGAGGATTGTGCGGATCACGCTTTACTTTTCTTTGTTTTTTTCGTTCTGCTGTTTCTGCGTTCCGTGGAAGATACGACAATCTTCTGAATGCAAATAAAGAGCAGAAGCAGAAGACCGGTTGCAATCTTTCCCCACCAGGAGAGCAGGTTTCCATTGAAGGTAATCAGAGCAGGAATCATGGACTTCAGCAACACACCAAAGAGTGTTCCGATCATGTATCCCTCACCGCCGGTCAGCAGCGTTCCGCCAATAACCGCGCAGGTAATGACATCCAGTTCTGCTCCCTGAAGAGAAAGGTTCCATCCGCTTTTGACATACAGCGCATAGGCGATGCCGGCCAGAACGGAGCACAGACCGTTAAATCCGTAGACCAGGATTTTCGTCCTGCCAACCGGCAGACCCATCAGCTTGGCGCTTTGTTCATTTCCACCGATAGCATAAATATTCCTCCCGAAACGGGTACGCTGCAGCAGATAAATTCCCAGCAGCAGCATAACAAGGAACAGAATGACGTTGAAATTAATATAGGCACTTGGACGAATCCGGACCCATTCTCCATCCTTAAACTGCATGAAATAAAGCTTCCAGCTGGCCAGTGCATCAATTGTTTCATTTTTGATTTCAATGGATTCACGGCTGATCAGTGCACAGACGCCGCGAGCCAGGAACATGCCGGTCAGGGTTGTAATGAACGGAGGTACATTGAGATAATGGATGACCCAGCCCATGAGCAGCCCGAGTCCGACACCGACCACCAGAGAAAAAGCGATGCAGAGCCAGGGGTTGAGTCCCAGAACAGACGTGCCGTAAGCGATGAACATGCCGGTCAGCGAAGCCACGGCTCCGACGGACAGATCAATGCCGCCGGTGATCAGAACCATCGTCATGCCAACCGCAGAAATCCCATAATACGCATTGTCAATAAACAGATTGGTGAATGTCCGGAGGGTAGTAAACCCCTTACTGCCGTAGGCAGCTGCACCGAAGAGGTAAATGACGAGAAAGATACCGACAGTCGCATACACCATGATGAATTTCGGATTCATGATGCTGCTGATCAGACTGCGGCTGGATGAATTCCGGCTGTCACTCATCACTTTACACCTCCGTTCGCAAGTTTTGCCCTCGCATTGGCACGCTTACTGAAGTAATTGCGTACCGGTTCAGACTGCAGCACAATAACCACTGCAATAATGACTGCCTTGAATGCCATAGTTGCCTCGGAGGCAATACCGAAATAGTATACAAGCGTCACGATTGTACGGATAATGATGCTTCCGAGTACTGTCCCAACCAGGCTGAATTTTCCTCCGGTCATACTGGTTCCGCCGATAACCACGGCCAGAATGGCATCCATTTCAAAATTCAGTCCGGCATTGTTCGAGTCATTTGACATGATCCGGCTGGAATAGATGAGTCCGGAAATGCCGGAGAGAAAACCGGTCAGTGCGAAGACGATAAAAATAATCATCTGGGCATTGATACCGGAGAGACGGCTGGCTTTCCGGTTGATTCCAACTGATTCGACAAATGTACCGAAAGCGGTTTTCCGGACAAAGAGAGAAACCAGTGCCACTACGACTGCCGTAATAATAATGGGCATCGGCAGAAACAGAAAACTGCCCTGACCGATCACCCGGAACGGAGAATATCCGGTGGTGAACTGTTTCCCGTTAGTCAGAATCTGCGCAATGCCACGGCCGCAGACCATCAGAATCAGTGTGGCAATAATGGGCTGCATCTCCCATTTGGCAATCAGGAATCCGTTGAACAGTCCCATCAGGATACAGACCAGCATCGGCACAACCAGAACAAGGAAAAAGGGCGAAACCGTATAATCACCTGGTGTATTGTAAACCGTCACATCCCAGCGAAGAAACTTGAGTGCAATTGCACCGGAAACCGCTACCAGGGCACCGACCGACAGATCTGTACCGCCCAGAGCAATGACCAGCGTCATGCCCATGGCAATTATGGTAATCTCACTGGAACGATTAACAATATCGATCAGGTTTCCATACAGCATGCCTGTGCTGGGCTGATAGCTGATTGTAAAGAAATCCGGCCGGACAATCAGGCAGACCAGCAGAATCAGAACCTCAGCAACCACAGCCCAGGTAACTTTTGAGCGCATCAGCGTGGAAAGATCAAAACGCTTTTTCATGATTCTGCACCTCCCGCGCTCTGAGCGCCTTCCGCGATGATCGATAGAATTTTCTCCTGCGTGCAGTCTGCACCATCCGTCTCTGCCACCTTTTCCCGGTCACGCATGACCACAATTCGGTTCGAACAGCGAATAATCTCATCCAGTTCAGAACTGATGAAGATGACCGACACACCATCTTCGCACATCTCCAGCATAAGCCGCTGGATTTCTGCCTTGGCACCGATATCAATGCCGCGCGTCGGTTCATCCAGGATCAGAACTTTCGGATTCGTCGCCATCCAGCGGGCCAGAATGACTTTCTGCTGGTTGCCGCCCGAGAGTTCCCCGATCTTCTTTTCTGCGTTGGGCGTTGCGATTCCCAGTGCCTGGATGTATTTGTCAGCCAGATCATTCTGTTCCTTCCGTGAGAGCGGATGCATGAATCCGCGTCTGGCCTGAACCGCCAGCGCAATATTTTCACGGATAGACAGGTCTCCGATGATGCCATCCACTTTCCGATCCTCCGGGCAGAACGCCATTCCGTTCATCAGTGCATCATACGGTTTTCTGATATCCGTCTTTTTCCCATTCAGTTCAATCTCACCGTTTGCAATTTTTGTTGCACCGAACAGCATTTCAGCCGTTTCAGTCCGGCCGCTGCCAAGAAGACCGGCAAACCCCATCAGTTCTCCTTTTCGGAGGCTGACAGAGATATCCTCCACCTGTCCCGGAATTCCAATATGTCTGGCAGAAAGCATATACGGTGCATCCTTGTCCACATTGACACGTTTCAGGTTGAAAATGGTATCCATATCCTTGCCAACCATCTGCGTGACCAGTTCAACCTTACTGATGTCCTCAATGTTATATGTACCGACCAGATGTCCGTTTCTCAGGATCGTCAGACGATCACTGACCGCGTAAACCTGATCCAGGAAATGTGTAATGAAAATGATGCCCATTCCCTCTGCCTTAAGATCACGCATAACCTGGAAAAGCAGCTTCACCTCGTTATCATCAAGGGATGAGGTCGGTTCATCAAGTATCAGAATTTTCGCCTGTACATCCACTGCACGGGCAATTGAAACCATCTGCTGAACAGCTGTTGAATAATACGAAAGCGGGCGCGAAACATCGATATCCAGATGGAAACGGCGCATCAGTTCGCGTGCACGTCTGTTGATGGTACGCCAGTCAATCTGGCCGAATTTCATGGGCTGCCGACCGACAAAGATATTCTCTGCAACCGTCAGGTTCGGACAGAGATTTACCTCCTGATACACCGTAGAGATGCCCAGTTCAATGGCATTCTGCGGGCTCTGTGGCTGGACCTCCCTGCCATCCAGAATAATCGTGCCGCCGTCTTTGTGATGAACACCGGTCAGGCATTTGATCAGTGTGGATTTCCCGGCACCGTTTTCACCCAGCAGGGAATGAATTTCCCCGGCACGCAGGCTGAAATCCACCTTGTCCAGCGCTTTTACGCCCGGAAACTGGATTTCAATCTGCCGCATTTCAAGAATATTGTTTTCTGGCAAAGAGACTCCTCCTTTTCAGGCCTCCTGTGTTTTTCAGCCGTTCCCGGCCGATCAACTGCCGCAGGGCGGCAGGCCCATATTAATAGCGAATACAGGGCGGACAACCGTCCGCCCTGCTTGCAGGCTAATCCGAACCGAACAGCCTGTCTCTTTCAATTAATACTGACGCTGATCGATCACGTCTGCAGCCTTCACGGAAACAACGGTTCCGAGGTCGATTCCGCCGTCTACGTCATACACACCCTCTTCAGGATGGATAACGGTCTTGGACAGGGTCTCGCCGGCAATCAGCTTCTCGATGGTCTCGACAACAAACGGTCCATAGAGCGGAGTGCACTCGATCGTCGCATTCATTTCGCCTGCTACGATTGCATCAAATGCAGCCTTAACAGAGTCGCAGCCAACAATGATGATGTCCTTGCCCGGAACCTTGCCGGCAGCCTTGATGGCATCGATGGCGCCCAGAGCCATATCATCATTCTGTGCAATCAGAACGTCGATCTTGTCGATGGACTTGAGCCAGCTTTCCATGAGGGCCTGACCTTCTGCACGGGTGAAGTTACCGGACTGCTGTCCGACAACGGTCATGTTCGGATAGTCCTTGATGGCAGCCAGGTTGCCCTCGGTACGGCCGACCTGAGCAGATGCACCGGTGGTGCCTTCCATGATAACAACGTTCACAGCCTCATCGCCGCGGCCCTGAGCCTTCAGATATTCG
>CACXHF010000348.1 GCA_902767305.1 uncultured Eubacteriales bacterium | reverse complement strand
TACCCCGGTCGCAGTAGCGAGATATATTGCTGCAGTAGCGAATGGAGGGTATGTCTATGATCTTCGACTTGTTGATTCGATCATCTCACCGGAGGGAGAGGTGATCAGCCAGAGTTCACCGATTCTTGCCTCTCAGCTCGAACATCCTGAAATAAATGCATATCTTGGAAAGATACGGCAGGGGATGTACGGCGTTACGGAGGCAGAAGGTACAGCAACCAGATTTTTCAATGGAACTGATCTGGGCAAACAAATTGGAGCTAAAACAGGAACGGCTGAGAAGACAAAAGTCGATCTTGAAAACAATGCATGGATGGTTGCATTTGCTCCTTTTGAAAATCCAGAGATTGCCATTGCTGTTTATATTCCGCATGGATACAGTGGTTCTTACTGTTCCATTACGATTCGCGAAATTGTTGAGTACTATATGGACCATCGTCGGCTTGGTGGTGATGATCTGATCGCACCGTCCAATTCTCTTGCTTATTAAGCGGAACGATTCAGAGGATGAATGCAGAAAAAGGGAACTGCTGTACGGAAAGGGATGTCATGGGAAAAATTTGGACTATAGTCTCAGGGAGCGGCGGTACGGGAAAATCCAGCATAGCAGTTGGCTTGGCACAGATAGCGGAGAGAAGTAGGGTAAAAACCCTGCTTCTTGATGCTGCAGGACAGTTTCGAACGTGCGATCTGTTTCTTGGTATACAGAATCTTGTTACGGTTGATCTGACTGATGTAATGGTAGAACATGTAAAAATGGATACAGCCATTTATCAAGTGCCTGGTTTTTCATTTCTCAGCTATGCCTGTACCTCTCTGGTAGCCTGTGTACCGCTGGAGGAGCTTTCAAGTCTGATTCTGGCACTGCAGGGAAAGTTTGATCTGATTATTCTGGATCTTCCGACAGGGTCTAAGCCATTCAGTGGGTCTCTGATGAAACAGGAGGACAGAATCCTTCTTGTTACCCGGCCGGATCCGTTTTCGCTCAGACCATGCGAATCTCTTTTTCAGAGTTATCGTTCGATGCCGGCAGAAATACTGCCTGTTGTAAATTTAGAAGACCGTACTCTGATACGCAGAAAATTGCAATACGACACGAATACGATGAGTCTGTTGCTGGATTGTCCGGTATTGGGACCTATACCAAGAATGACGGATTTTTTTACTCAGAAAGCCAATGGGGAAGGAGCGACAACCCTATCCTGGAAAGAACAGAGGATTTTCAGGCAGATTTACGACGAGCTTGCCTGATCTATAAAGGAATGAAAACATGTTTAAACTGAAAAGAGAAAACCTGGCCAGAGCACATTTTGACTGGATTCTTCTTTTTGCTTCCTATGCACTCGCTTTTTACGGCGTTTTAGCTATTACGATTGCTAATTATAATCCATCCCTTGGTGTGGAACGTTCCATGCAGGAATTGATCATGGCTGCAAATAATGGTCGATTACAACTTCTCTGGGTGGTTGTTTCGATGGTTGTTGTTGCACTGATTCAGACAGTCAGTTATGAATTCATGGGACGAATGTGGCCGATTATTTATAGCGTGGATATTATTCTGCTTGCGCTGGTTCTTGGAACGAGCAAAATTAATGGGGTCAGTGGATGGTTTCGATTTCTAGACCGAACATTTCAACCGTCGGAACTGGCCAAAATCGCACTGATTATCACTTTGTCTAAGCGTCTGACAAAATATCCAGGGAATCCGTTTCCAAATAAACGGCATTATGTTCATGTTATCGTACATTTCGCTGTTCCCGCAGTGTTGATTATTGCACAGCCAGATGTAGGGACATTCATGGTTTTTATTGTTATCTTTGCAGTTCTGATTTTTATGTGTGGAACAAGTCTGAAAGTTATTTTTGCATGGGCGTCTTTGGCAATTGGTCTGGTGATACCGATTGTTTTTTATCTGGCTTCGACGAATAATTTCAGATGGCTTCGTCTTGTGGCATTTATGAATCCTGAATCAGATCCTACAGGCAGCTCCTATCAGATTATCAATTCGAAGATTACAGTGGGTTCAGGGGGGATTTATGGAAAAGGAGCTTGGGCAGAGGGAACCCTGACTCATTTGAATTATGTTCCTGAAAACCATACGGATTTCATTTTTACTGTCGTTGGAGAAACTCTGGGATTTATCGGTTCGGCAGTATTATTAATTTTGTATCTGATTGTGATTATTCGTATGCTATTTCTTGCGTATAACACGGACGACCGGTTCGGACGGCTGATTATTCTGGGAGTTATGGCGATGCTTCTGTTCCATGTGTTTGAAAATGTTGGCATGTGCATCGGTGTTATGCCAATTACCGGAATTCCACTGCCGTTTATCAGTTACGGAGGTACAAACCTGGTAGTGAATATGGCTGGCATTGCGTTAGTGGTAAATGTTACCAGTCATAAAAAGACGCTTGACCTCCGCAGTTCTCGCAATAATGAATAGATAAAGAAAGCACTGCTTGTCCGGCAGGGAAGGAAAAACAGGAAATGAACAGTGGTGTTGAAAAACTAAAACAGATGAATATCAGTCCTGAAGTAGTTGAAGCTTTTGAATGGCTGAAATTCCAAGAGCTTACTTCTATTCAGGAAAAATGCATTCCTTATATGATGGACGGTAATGATATTATCGCAATTGCACCGACAGGAACAGGGAAGACTCTTGGATTTGGAATTCCAATGCTTGAGTATATTAATCTGAAAGATCCGAATCCACAGGAGCTGGTACTGGCTCCGACAAGAGAACTTGCACAGCAAATTGCAGACGATCTGTCAGATCTGGCTCATTTTATAAAAGGAGTTAGAATTGCAGTCATTTATGGAGGGCAGCCGTTCCGTAAACAGCTTTCTGCATTACAGAAAAAACCGCAAATTATCGTTGCAACGCCCGGACGTCTGTTAGACCATATGAACAGGCATAATATCAGTTTACACGCAGTTCATACATTGGTTCTCGATGAAGCAGATGAAATGCTGAAAATGGGTTTTGTAGAGGATGTGGAGAAGATTATTGGCTGCGTTTCGCCTGACCGTCAGTTAGTAATGTTCAGTGCAACGACAAATCAGGATGTTCTGACGATTTCGTGGAAGTATCAGCATGATCCGGTTGAACTTGTTGTCAAGGCACTCGAAGAGGATAAACCGAAAATCACTGAGTATGTTATTGATGCGGAACAGAAAGAAAAGTATGATCGTCTTCTGTATCTGCTGGATACGGGCAACTTCAGAAGATGCATGATTTTTTGCAATACGAAAGATATGACTCAACGGTTGACAGATCGACTGAAAAAACTTGGATACAATGCGGAGTGTCTGCACGGAGATGTTCGACAGTCTCAGCGTGATGCAGTCATGAAAGGATTCCGCGAAGAAAAATTTGATATACTTGTTGCGACGGATATTGCAGCACGTGGTATTGACGTGGATGATGTTGAAGCGGTCATTAATTATGATCTGCCAGAGAAGAAAGAGTATTATGTTCATCGAATCGGTCGGACCGGAAGAGCTAAACGAACAGGAGTCAGTTATACATTCCTCAGTTTTCGTGAGAGTGTTCATATGGATGAGATTCTCAAGTATACAGATTCTACACCGATCTGTCTCTTTTTCGATGAATTTGGACGTCTTTGTTACAAAGACAGCATGAAGCCGTTTTTAAATGATGCCTGAAGAATTCTG
>CACXHF010000347.1 GCA_902767305.1 uncultured Eubacteriales bacterium | reverse complement strand
TCATCAGTACATTTTCGCGACAAAGTTATTCCTCATGAAATACCCTTCAGACAACTTTCTTCATTTCGCTCTCAAATATGTTTATCCTAAATCCCGGATTATAGGTACCGGTTATTGAACGGGTACCTAAAAAGAGTGGATTCTCCTTAAATATAAAGTATTTTCCTATATTTCTGTGTGTTTTCCTCTTGATAATATCTGGATCCTAATATAAAATAGGAACCAGATATATCAGGGATTGGAGGAAAGCATCATGCCGCGACCAGCAACGGGGAGAGTAGCAACCAGCTTGATTTGGGTCAAACAGTCGGATGGTTCTTACTATTGCTATGAGCGGAGTAGAATGTGGAAAAACGGTAAAGACATTTCCACTAAAAAGCTGCTTGGAAAAGCAGATGTTAAAGGTGGAGAGTTAAAACCAACACGTCCAAAACGAACAGCAAAAGGAACTGACCGCACTAATCAGGAAACACCTGAGCAAAACAAAAGTGAATCAATCATTAAAGCTTCCAGAAAACACACTGGCATGATGGATATCATTGAGTACATTGGAAAGGTATCTGGAATTGACGAAGATTTGTTGGCTGCAACAGACACTCCAACGGCTCAAAAAATAATTTCATTAGCGCGATACATTGTTGGAACAGATGGAGCGACGTTTCCAGAAATAGAGGAATGGATGTTAACGCATCCGGTACCTTATACTTTTCCTATAACAGAAGATGTGTATTTGAACCTGTTCGAAGAGATTGGTCTGGACGAGTCTCTGCGACAGAACTTTTTTAAATCCAGACTGGATCGTGAGAACGATCTTGAACTGGTTATTGCCTATGATTCCTCAACTGAGACCTCTGTATCAGAAAATCCGGAATCGCGGGCAGGAATGAACAAAGACCATAACGGGAAGCCATCGATTAAGGTGATTTGTCTCTATTCGTTGAAAACAAGACGTCCAATTATTTATGGTAAACAGCCTGGTAATATTCCGGATATCATCTCAATTGAGAATGTGGTTGCTCAGTTTGCCGCATTAGGCGTTAAGAAACTGATTTTTGTAACAGATGGAGGCTATTCATCTGAGGATAATCTCGGAGTTATTCTTCATTCACAGGACCATACCTTAACGAGAGTCAAACTCAGTTGGTCGTGGGTAAAAGAAGAAACGGATAAATGCAAAAATGATATCCAATCCGTGTTGAATATTATGGAAACAGATACTTGTGTCAAAGGGATAACTGTTCCTTTGACAAGAAATTTCCGTTATAAACGCATTCGAGGCAGTTCAAAGAAGAAGCTCTCTGCAGGAGATTATGATACTTTCCAGCGAAAAATCTATCTTCATATCTACTATGATACAGCGCGAAAAGAGAGCGAAGACAGAGAATTTATGGATGACCTTATCGAAATCAAAAACTTGATAGCGAATGGAAAAGAACTTGATGATCAGGCAGAGAGAAAAGCGGTGAAGTATCTGAAAATCAGGAACTACAAAGAACAACTGATTGTGAAATATAACGATAAAGAAATAGAAAAAGCATGTAAACACAACGGAATGTTTGCACTTGTTTCTGATTACTATAAAGAGGCAGATACTGCTTTGGCATTTTACCGTAAAAGAGAGTGGATAGAAGATTACTTTGAAAGATTCCAGCAAAAAGCAGACGGAAATACATCTCGGACGGGGAATCCGGAGAATCTGAATGGGCGACTTTTTGTACAGTTTATTGCTATGTGCTATATCGAAGAACTGCATGAACGCATTCGTGAGATGAAAAGTAAATTAGGTATATCCAATGGTGATTCAGCTCATGATACAAAAGATAACCTTGACAAAGAAAAAGCACTCAAGAATTGGTTAAAGAAACGTTCTATGTTTCGGATCTTAAAATGGTTTGATGCTTATGAAACGGTCGAGGTTTCGAGTGAAATACAAAAAAGGCGTTGGAATAGCGAATCAATCGAACGAGATCGATTATTCTTGAAGCTTTTGGGAATGGAAGCTTAATTATTTCTGGTTCCCATTATCCGGGATTTAGGTGGTACCTGGCCAAATTCCATATTCAACGTTATGACCATAGGTATCTTTTTACCCGGTTTTGTAATATTGAATATTCGGCATATCATCCGCCCTAT
>CACXHF010000346.1 GCA_902767305.1 uncultured Eubacteriales bacterium | reverse complement strand
TCTGAATTTCACCCCGGTTCAGAAGTCCGGTCAGCCGGTCCGTTACAGCCATTGTCGCCAGAATCTGGTTTGCCTCAATGATTTCCTTCGTTGCCGTATTGATAAAGTTGACCAGACGGCTGACCAGAGACAGGGCAGATTCATCCCGGACGGGGTCCGGCTCTTCCTGAATTTCCCGAATCACCGGTCCGCCTTCACGCATCGCGGCGATAATCACGGTCATGTTGTGCAGGAGAATCGGTGAGTTGATCCGCACCAGTTCACCGCTGGTGCAGAACCCATAAACCGGTGCCAGTGCATTCAGCGGTTTTGTTTCCTGACTGGCCGATTCCAGCTCGCCCCAGAACGTTTTTCGTCCGAAGCAGTTATAAACGGCAATAACCTCCGGTCCAAACTGTTTCAGTTCCCTCACGCATTTGTGAATCTGCGAGAGAATGGTCTGCGGATCTCCGTAGTTGGTGTGCAGAACGGTTCCCTCCGGGATTTCCGTACTGATTACCAGCGACCCGTCCGGATTGCAGCCGACGGTATTGCGAAACAGTGTCCAGCCATGACTCTGCATGCTCAGCGGAAACTCCAGTGCATTTTCAAAGAAATGCCCGTCCATGGGAATCCGAAGATACCGGTGGTAGGTATCAAATGCCGGCTTTCCGTTGAGTTCATACAGGATTCTGCCCTCCGAGCGGGTGGCCACCAGTTCCGTTCCCAGCGGCTTCCATCCCTGAATCACATCGGTGGCCTCATACAGTTCCTTCCCGCACAGAAGCAGCAGGAGAACAGCACACCTCATCCTGCCGCTGTCTCCCGAAAAGATAAACGGCCCGCCGTTTCCCCGGAATGCTCCGCCTCCGAAAACCGGTTTTGTTTCCGGTATTTCCTCGTTCAGGACCTGCGTAATGGCATCAAACGGAATCGTGCTGATCGTCATCACCAGTTCGACGCTGCGCACTTTCTCCCAGTTGATTTCCTTTTCTCTCAGCTGTGTACGGAATCGTTCCGGATCCGCTTCAGGGTCCACCGGAATCAGATGAATATCAACCGAACTGGTCGGCTTCTCAAACAGCAGCAGGCTGATGACCAGTTTCTCTTCTGTTACACACCCGTCTATAATGCTTCCGGTGGCTGAATGTCCCACATACGGGCAGTCCGGCATCCATCTGCGAATACAGGCACAGGCTGCGATCACATCCGCATCTCCGGCACCGTTTACATACAGGCGAATCAGCGCCTGCGTATCCGGAAGACGCTTTTTCTTCCAGTCCTGCAAAACGTTCTGAAAAGAGTCCTGATCCCGATACACCGTCTGAAACAGCTTCATTTTGCGTCCCCGTCCTGCTTTTTCATGATGTGCGTATTATAACATTTCGCATCTGTTCCGACAACCTCGGGAAGGTTGTCAGCTCCTCACACATTTTTTCCGGGGTCTTCCGATCTGTTTCTGTCCGCCCGGATATTTTCCTCCATCCGCCCGGGAATTCTGAAATACCTTTCCCTGATTTCCCGGACGGATGCCGTTTTCATCGTTCCGGACGGATACTCAGACAAGCATCGTCGCTTCTTCTCTCTGTACAGCCTCGTTTCATCCGGACACGCTCTTCTTTTTGAAGGATAAAGCTGGAGAAAAAAACCTGTTAACAAAGTGAAGCTGGCACTCCCGGGAACGGCCGGACAACTAGCGCGTACGACTGTGCAGAACGAACCACCTGCTCCCCCTTCCCTGAACGATGGAAGGAAACAGGGACACAAAGCTGAAATCCCGCACTGCTGCAGGCTTTTTCAGGTTTTTGTCAGTTTTTTCAAGTTTTCTGCAATATTCAGATTGACAGCTGTTATATACTGTTATATACTGTTTACTGACGATCACCACAAGCAGCATTGTTCCGCTGTGGCGGATTCATCGAAAGAGAGGTCTGACCTGATGAACATTATTGTCAATTCAAATTCCATGATTCCCATTTACGAACAAATCGTTGCCTCGATCAAGCATATGATTCTGTCAGGGGAACTGGGAGAAAACGATTCGCTGCCGTCTGTCCGCGCGCTCTCCGGTGATCTGAAGATCAGTGCACTGACAGTGAAAAAGGCCTATGATGTGCTGGAGGAAGAAGGCCTGACGGCTACCATTCATGGAAAAGGTACCTATGTCTGCGCTCCAAGCCAGATCATGATCCAGGAAGAACAGCACCGGGAGCTGGAGAAGGATCTGGAAGCAGTTGCAGAAAAGGCAAAGCTCTATGGCGTAAGCCGGGAAGAGCTGAGTCAGATGCTCAAACTTATCATGGAGGAATGATCTTGCATGTTAAAACTAACCGGTCTGACAAAGCATTATCACGATTTTACCCTGAACTGTACGATGGAAGTCCGGCCAGGCATGATTACCGGGCTGATCGGTGCGAATGGTGCCGGGAAAACCACGACTTTCAAAGCCGTGCTCGGCCTGATTTCCAATGATGGCGGACAGATTGAGATATTTGGAAACGCGCGAAGGTCTATGACCGTGGAAGACAGGCAGAAAACCGGTATTGTGCTTGCTGAATCCGGATTCAGCGGAGAACTGACGGTGAAGGATGTTTCCAAAGTCCTGGCCGCTTTCTACCCGGCTTTTGATGCACACCTGTTCTTGGAGAAAGTCAGAGCGTTTTCTCTGCCGGAGAATCAGAAGATTAAGGATTTTTCCACGGGCATGAAGGCAACGCTTAAAGTGTTGAGTGCGGTCTGCCATCAGGCAGAGCTTCTGATCCTGGATGAACCGACTGCCGGACTGGATGTGCTGGCCAGAGACCGGATTCTGAATATGCTTCGGGCTTATATGGAGAATGACGAAAACCGGGCGATCCTGATCAGTTCTCATATTTCCAGGGATCTGGAGCAGCTCTGTGATAACTTTTATCTGATTGACCATGGACGGATTCTCTGTCACGAAGATACCGACCGTCTGCTTGATGACTACGCCGTGCTGAAGGTCAGCGGGAAAGACTATGACAGTCTGGATAAAAGCTATA
>CACXHF010000345.1 GCA_902767305.1 uncultured Eubacteriales bacterium | reverse complement strand
CTGAGGTTATCTGCGGTCTGGTGGTCCGCGAACTGAGGCAGATTCCGGCCTGCGCGGCTTATCTGAAAGAGGAGCTGAAGTAGCGCCGGATGCATTTGCCCGTCTGGCAGCCGTCTTCCCCGTGGAACGGGTGCTGAATGAGCCGGGATTCCCCGGACGGACCGCTCTGGACGCTGTCCTCCAAATATAAAATGCCCGCCTTCCGGAATGCATCGAAGCGTGCATCTCAGAAGGCGGGCATTTCGCTGAATTCCGGGGTTGCCCGGAACAGAAAAGGATGTTTTATCACGGGAAACGACGCTGTTTTCAGCCGCTGTTTCCTCTCCGGATGTTCTTAGGACGGCCGCTGCCGGAGCCTGAGAAGGAACAGCAGATGTCCATCTGAATCCCGGCAGCCCCGGAACCGCCAGGAATCCTGTTTCTCCTGTGCAAAGGTGCCTGAAAACCGGGAGCGGAGGGCCTTTCCGGATTATTCCGGGCTGTTCACTGGAGAACTGTCATAGCGGTCGGGAAAGAGCAGGCCGTTTACAATCCAGACATCCGAGAGATCCGGCTCACCGGATTCCTGTACAGAGCAGACAAGGTAATCACCTTCGCCGTGCTGGGCGCTTGGAAGATTGGTATGCAGCACGTCTCCCCGGACGGTCTCAACAATGACCGTCATACTGACCGGGACAAACATTGCATAGTAGGAACCCCTGCCCGGGATCGCTGTAATGTCAATAAAGACATCCCGGCCGGCAAAATCTTCTCTGCGCAGTTCACTGCCGTCCGGTTTTGTATATCGTGAAAGGACCTGTGTCAGCGGGGATGCCCACATTTCGCCATGGGTTCCTTTTAACACGACCGTTTCCCCGTCGTCAGCAATGACGTAATCCGTGTCCTCCAGGTCGTTGTGAAACGACAGCGTTTTTGAAACCATCATGCCCTGGATCGTATAACTCTTTTTCCCTGTCAGGAACCAGTTTTCACTGGTTTGTTCCAGATAGCTGCTCAGGGAAAGCGTCCTATGCGCCCGGGCCTCGCTTGCATCAGAAACCATAGCTGCGGCAATTGCACTGGTCCCGGGAAACGTTTGAGAACATAACCGTCTGATTCATGTTTTTCGATCCCCTCAACTCACGAATTGCTGTCCCGTCAGAGGAAGAGCCGGGCAGGGAAGATCCGTGCGGGATGCATCTCTTTCGTGCTGGCTTATCTGGAAAAGCCAGTTCCCGTTCTCTGCCGGTACTGGGACAACCTCCTCAAAGATGATAATTACTATATCACTCGGAAGCAGATTGATCAAGTACATTTCGGCAGCTCACGTCCGACCTTGCACACGTTCCCGTGATCCTGTCCGCCGGAGGCAGTCCCTGAACGCATTCCTGCCGGGGATGGGATCAGTCCCGGAGGAAGCGGCATTCAGCCGGTGAACATACAGCGTTATGTTCTCGTAGGTCTGGGTATCCACCAGATTTGAATATTCCTTTCCCTGGCTGTCTTTGAGGAAAGTCAGCTTCATGACGGAATTCGGAGCGACGTCCTGAGAAACCACGATATACTGTTTCAGAAGATCCGTATTTTCCGGCTCAATATAGACGCCGTCGTCGGCGACCAGATTCAGCCGGACATTCCCCTGGCCATATCTGTCTCTCCGCTCTCCGCCCAATGAGGTATAGCCGAAGGAGGCGGCGTTCTTTCCGACGTAATTCCGGATATACTGCGTATACTTGTCCGGCGAGGGAGTGATCGGAATCAGTTCAAAAGATACGGGATCCCCGGACAGGGTGCCGTCCATGCGGCGGACGGTCAGATCGATGGTGGTCACACTCTGGAAATCGATCAGACTGCTGTACTCTTTCCCGCTGCTGTCTGTCTGATAGATGTATTTCATTTCCGTATTGGGTGCGATATTCTGTCCGGTGACGATGTACTTCTGAAGCATTTTTTCATCTTCGATGTCAATGAACGTCCCGTCTTCAGTGACAAAGATAAACTCGAGATATCCCGCACCATACCTGTCCAGCCGGTCTCCGCCCAGCGAGGTATAGCCAAAGCCGGCTGCGTTGCGCCCGACATAATCCTGTACATACCAGGTATATCTGTCCGGTGAGGCATTGACGGCCGTCGGAATATGAACAGTCTGGCGGCTGCTGCGCTCGGCAGTAGCTTCCCGGATCAGCGTATCCAGTTCTGCATCCGTCAGAGAGGCATAGTCAATGTCAAGCGCCAGAGCGGACACCGCTCAGGTCACGGCCAGCAGGCCCGTGAGCAGGACAGCAAACAGTTTCTTCATAAAGACTCCTCCTTTTTGTTCGGTTTTCACGTTGTGCCGGGAACAGACGCCCGCAGTTCTGACGCATTCGCCGGAGACGGGAAAAGAGCATGCAGTGCTCTGCCTGCACAGGCCGGCGGGCATCTGATTTCCCGATGCGGAAGGGTCAGAAATCTGTTTCCGGAAAGCCCGGGTTTTCTTTCCGGAAGATGGCCAGAGGTCATCCGGGAGGTCTGAGTGCCGGAAAAGCCGCCCTCAGAGTACATCCCGGCAAATTCCCAGTCATCATGTCCTTTGATCAGGGTTGTGTAGTAGTCCAGCTGGGCTTCATAGCTGGTCAGCTGTTCGTCATGGTCAGTTGAAACGCGGGCATATGTGGCTATCGGCTTTATGAACCAGCCCCAGCCCAACCAGTTCAGGTGCTTATGGCTGTACAAGGGCAAGTTCCAGCTCATCGAGGACGAATACTCCACCAGCAACGCTTCGCCCGCCTGGCGTCAGCCCAAGCTGACCGGCACATTTGTCCAGTGTGACTACAATGGCAATTGGCAGATTACCACTGACACCGGCGATCCTGATTTCACCGGCGTCGACAGCTGGTTCAACGCTGTTTAAAAAGTCCCTGCCGAAGAAGAGGAGGAGAATAACTGATGGCGCTGCATGATATCCGGGAAGTGCGTATTCCCATTGATCTGGACAAGCTCCGCACGCGGCTCTTCGACCTGAACGCCTTTGCTGAGCTGGAGGACAAGTTCGGCTCCCTGGACCAGGCGTTTCAGAAGATGCAGGCGGGTTCCGTGAAAGCCACCCGCATGCTGCTGTGGGCGGGCCTTCTGCATGAAGACGAGAAGCTGACTGAGCGGCAGGTCGG
>CACXHF010000344.1 GCA_902767305.1 uncultured Eubacteriales bacterium | reverse complement strand
TGATGAGTATTGTTTTGATTTTATATCTTGCTTTTTTTTGTCGTCAAAAACTTCTGAGTGCAGTACTGATTGTTACTATGGTATTCTCTGGTTTCACAGTTAACCCGATAGAACGCGGGATCGGTGCTATAACGAATCATCCTGTCAGTTTAGCCGTATCACAAATTGCAGAAAAAGAGCCTGAAGAATACTGGCTCTGTACCGATAGTGTTTTTATTCTGCCAAATTATCTATTGGCGAATGGCGCAAAAGTCCTGAATGCTACGAATTTTTACCCTGATACAGAGAAGTGGAGAATTCTGGATCCGACAGGACAATATACTGAAGTCACCAACCGATACGCAAACGAGACTGCAGAATTGACGGAATCTGAAAACAACATTGAGCTTGTATTACCAGATCTCATTAAACTTTACCTCAATCCCGGCTCCCTGAAGTCGTTAGGTGTTCATTATTTATTAACACCTTTTGATCACAGCGAACTTTTATCCAGATATGGGATCTCGTGTTCATTTGTAACTGGACAGGATGGGTATGGAATCTATCGACTTGATTATCCTGATTGATGAAGCAACTATTATTTCCAGATTTGGAATTATTTTTCGAGATAGAAAATCGCTACCTACTTTGAGTTATACTGGATTCTCTGATAAGTAGAGAATATGAAGAAAACCAGGATCTCTGTGTTCATACAGAAAAACGTCCGGGCCGTGAAATTGCGGAAATGGAAGAAATCAGAGCAGGCTTAATGTGAGGGAAAATGCATTGTGGTTTTACAAGGATTCCCCCGAAAATGGCAAATCCGGCACAAGTGAGACGGTATATTTGTAAGGAGTTGAGTGTACTATTTTCCGGGTTTTGTCAGTGAAAGATGAATGGGTAGTTTTCACCGTTACCAGTGCCCGTTACTTTTGCAATTCAGGACAGAAGAAAATGAGCAGATTATGAAAGGTAATGCTTGCTTTTTGGAACCAGGTCATTTAAAATCTCGTTCTGTGTTCTGCGTCTCCCGGCGATAGCAGCAGAGAGGAATGAAGGTAACCGTATCAGAAAAAGCCGGGAACTTGTCTGAGCCTTTTCCGGAGATCAGGTCTGCCTGATGAATGAACAAACATCTGTGAAACCCGGGGGTGAAAGGATGACAATTTACGGGTACGGTGATTCCAATATGTGGGGCTGGGATCCCCGGTATGGAGTACCTGACAACCGGCTGCCGGAAGAATATATCTGGTTCGAGCGCCTTCATTCGGTTTATGGGTTCAGCATCATTAATGACAGCGAGCCTGGACGGAAGATCCCGGGGAAACGGATTCTCCGGTTATTTATGGATGCTGTTTCATCCAGAGAATGGCAGATCCTTTTTCTGATGGCCGGAACTAATGATGTGCTGGCAAACAGGTATGAACCCATGAAAAAAATCGGAAGCAGATGGGAAACGGCGCTTGCTGCCCTGACCGAACGCTTTCCGGACAGGAAAGACCGGATTGTGCTCTCTACCTTACCATACTGCGGGTTTATCGGGTATGGGCAGACCGTGGAAAAGCTGCGCTTCGGGTATCAGAGCACGGCAGAAAAGTACGGGGTGCGTTTCTTTGATGCGCTGGACCCGCTTCCAACATTGTATGATGGGATTCATCTGAGTGAAGAGGGGCACAGGATTCTGGCAGATCGTGTTGCCAAATATCTTGCCGGAATCGGCAGGGAAATGGGGATTCAGTGAGATGAGGGCAGGATCACATCTGTGAAGTGTGCCCGTCAGATTTCCGGCGGAGACCGGTGAAAAACAGGAGGAAAAAATGAAAATTGCAGTAACGTATGATAACGGGGAAGTATTCCAGCATTTTGGCCACACCGAAGCATTCAAGGTGTACGAAGTGGAGGATGGCAAAGTGCTGGCCAGTGAGGTAATCAGCTCTGAGGGAAGCGGGCACGGAGCCCTTGCTGCGCTGCTTGCCGGGAAGAACATTGACGTGCTTATCTGCGGCGGGATCGGCGGCGGGGCACAGATGGCGCTGGCTGAAAACGGCATTGAACTGTGCTCGGGTGCATCCGGGGATGCAGATAAGGCCGTGGAGGCGTATCTGCGCGGGGAACTGATCAGTACAGGTGTAAACTGTGACCATCATTCGGGTGAGCACAGCTGTGGTGAACACGACTGCGGGGAGCAGGAGGAATGCGGAAACTGCCATGAGGGCGGCTGCGGCCGTTCGGCTATGACCGGACGGAACGTCGGAAAAGTGTGCCGGACGCATTACAGGGGAACATTCAATGACGGAACGCAGTTTGACTCTTCCTATGATCGCGGAGAGCCGCTGGAATTTGTCTGCGGGGCTGGAATGATGATCCGCGGATTTGATGCAGCCGTAGCGGATATGGAAGTGGGACAGACCGTCAATGTGCACCTCATGCCGGCAGAGGCATACGGCGAGGCGGACCCGAATGCCGTCTTTACCGCTCAGATTGCCATGGTTCCAGGATCGGAGAATCTGAAGGTCGGGGATCAGGTGTATCTGCAGGATATGCAGGGACGTCCGTTCCCGGCCAAGGTGACAGAGAAGACGCCGCTGACCATTACCTTTGATGCCAATCATGAGATGGCCGGAAAGGAACTGAATTTCCAGATTGAACTTGTAGAGGTCCGGGACGCGTAAGGAGGTCGGAAACGGATCGTTGCAGATTCCGGGCAGTCTGAAATGAATAAAAATTCATTTTTGATGAATAAATATTCAAATTCAGGCTTGACAAGGCCTATAAAATGGAATAAAGTATGCATACATTTTCTGAAGGGAAAATGAAGCAGGAAAGAACTCTCCGTTTCTGTCGGAGTGAATTGTCAGGAGGTTAATAAAATGAAGAAAGTTCTCAGTCTCGTTCTGTGCATGATGATGGTTCTTTTTGCAGCGGCAGCTTTTGCAGCTCCGGCAACGCTTGAATCCGTAAAGGCCAAAGGTGAACTGGTTATTGCGACCAGCCCGGATTTTCCTCCGTTTGAGTCTCTCAGCGGCGACGGCTCTGTTACCGGTATCGAGATGGATCTGGCTGCGGCAGTCGCAGAGAAACTTGGTGTCAAGATGAAGGTGGAGCAGGTCAATTTTGACTCGATCCTCCTGGGCGTTATGAACGGATCCTATGATGTGGGCATCTCCGGCTTCTCTGTTACTGAGGAGAGAAAGAAGAACGTTCTGTTTACGAATCCCTACTGCCTGGCAGCACAGGCGATCGTGGTTGCAGAGGGCAGCCCGATTACCGGCAAGGCGGATCTTGCGGACAAGCTGATTTCCGTGCAGACCGGGACGACGGCTGAGGTATACTGCATGCAGAATAACTATCAGACGGAATCCTATACCAGCAATGTGGACGCTGAACTGGCTGTGCTGAGCGGAACCGTTGATGCCTGGGTTATCGATGACCTGACGGCCGCTGAGATGGTTGCGACCAACAATGCCAAGGACGGCAAGAAACTGGTGATCCTGCCTGAAGCCATGACCACGGAACCGTATGCCTTCGCGTTCGCCAAGGAAAGCGGAGATCTGGTGGAGACGATCAACGGCTATATCGACGAGCTGGTTAAAGACGGTACTGTTGCTGGACTGTTTGCAAAGTACAATGCACCGTATACCTCTCCCGAGACGGCCAAATAATGGAAAAAACGATCAGACATCTGTGCGGAAGATGCGACTCTGTCGCATCTTCTCTCATATGTACTTTGAAAGGAGCGGATTAAATGAGCGCATGGATTGCAACACTGCACCAGACCTTTATTGAAACCGGATACTGGCGTCAGATGCTTCTCGGTCTTCAGAATACGGTATATATTACGTTAGGAGCGCTCTGCATCGGTGTAGTCGTGGGGGCTCTCCTGGCAATCTGCAAATTCTTCTCGGAGGGGAACAGGGCACTGCGGCCGCTTGAACTTTTCTGTGATCTGTACACCACAATCATTCGCGGCATTCCGATGATGGTGCTGCTCCTTGTGTTCTTTTTCGTGATCTTTTCCGGAACGAGAAACAAACTGGGTGTCTGTATCCTGGCATTCGGCCTGAATTCGGCAGCGTATGTGGCGGAAGTAATCCGAAGCGGAATCAATGCGGTTGACCGGGGACAGATGGAAGCAGGACGGAGTCTGGGAATGTCCAAGATTCAGGCCATGTACAAGATTGTAATGCCGCAGGCGATCCGGAACATTCTGCCCGCGATCGGCAACGAGCTGATTACGCTGGTCAAGGAAACCTCCGTGGCCGGTTATGTGGGCGTAATGGACCTGACAAAAATGGGTGAACGCGCGAAGTCCATTACCTTTGATGCGGTTAACCCGCTTCTGGTTGTAGCGCTGACGTATCTGATTATCGTCCTTGGACTGACACGCCTTCTGAAAATGGCAGAAAGGAGACTGAACCGTGATAAGCGTTAAGAAGCTGACAAAGAAATTTGATGATCTGGTCGTTCTCAACAATATCGATACGGAAATCGAACAGGGGGAAGTGATCTGCATCATTGGTCCCAGCGGATCGGGAAAGTCGACATTTCTGCGGTGTCTGAACATGCTTGAGACGCCGACCTCCGGACAGATAATCTTTGAGGGGAACAACCTGACTGACCCGAAGGTCGATCTGAATCTGCACAGACAGCGCATGGGCATGGTTTTCCAGCAGTTCAATCTGTTCCCGCACATGACAGTTCTGGACAATCTGACCTGCGCTCCCATCATGCTCAAAAAGGAGAGCAGGGAAAAGGCAGAGCAGAGGGGAATTGATCTGCTGAAGCGCATCGGTCTGGCCGATAAGGCGAAAGCCTGGCCTGCGCAGCTCTCCGGCGGCCAGAAGCAGCGGGTGGCCATTGTTCGGGCTCTTTGCATGGAGCCGGATGTCATGCTGTTTGATGAACCCACCTCCGCACTGGATCCCGAGATGGTCGGTGAGGTGCTGGATGTCATGAAGAATCTGGCAAAGGCCGGAATGACCATGGTGGTTGTGACCCATGAAATGGGATTTGCACGCGAGGTATCCAGCCGGGTACTGTTCCTGGCGGATGGAATTATTGCCGAGGAGGGAAAGCCGGATCAGATTTTCAGAGAGCCGAAAACGGACCGCCTGAAAGGATTCCTGGCTAAAGTACTGTAGGACAGTGCGGATATTTACCGGCATTTGCAGGCCGGAGAGCAGCAGAACGACACTGCTGCCAGTCGATCACGGTTATACTTAAGGAGGATAAGGATGGCAAGCACACTCAAGGGAAGAAGTTTTCTGACGTTATTCGATTGTTCCACGGCGGAAATTGAACATCTGCTGGAACTGGCGGAAAAGCTGAAGCAGATGAAAAAGGCCGGGGAAAAGCATCAGTACTGCAAGGGAAAAAATATTGCCCTGATTTTTGAAAAGACCAGCACGCGGACCCGCTGTGCCTTTGAGGTGGCGGCAGCGGATCTGGGAATGTGCAGTACCTATCTGGATTCCAAGTCCTCTCAGATGGGGAAGAAGGAATCGGTCCGTGACACGGCCAGGGTACTGGGCAGCATGTATGATGGAATCGAATACCGGGGATTCGAGCATGAGATCGTGGAAAAACTGGCAGCTTATTCGGGCGTGCCGGTCTGGAATGGTCTGACCAATGAATTCCATCCGACGCAGGTCCTGGCGGACATGCTTACCATCAAGGAGCATTTTGGTTCACTGGCCGGACGGCACCTGGTGTACTACGGCGATGCCAGATACAACATGGGAGATTCCCTGATGGTCGGGTGCACAAAGATGGGCATGCACTATACGGTCTGTGCGCCTGAAAAGTATTTTCCCTCCGGCGATCTGGTAGACCGCTGCATGAACATTGCAAAACGGACGGGTGCGGTCATCGATTTCATGGAAGATCCGTATGAAGCGGCCAAAGGAGCGGATGTGATCTATACGGACGTCTGGGTTTCCATGGGAGAACCGGATGAAATCTGGGAAGAACGGATTCACGATCTTGTTCCTTACCGGGTGACAGAGGAGATCATGGCCGCAGCCGGTCCGAATGCGGTATTCATGCACTGCCTGCCGTCTTTCCATGATCTGGAGACGGAGATCGGCCGTTCCATGCATGAGAAATACGGCATTGACTGCATGGAAGTCGTGGACAGTGTCTTTGAAAGCAAGGCATCTCTGGTGTTTCAGGAGGCAGAAAACCGGATGCATACCATCAAGGCGATTATGGCTGCAACGCTTGGAGGAAAGTAATGGGTTATCTTGTGCTTGGAAACGGATCTGTTTTTGAAGGCAGACGGATCGGATACAGAGCGCCGGAGACGGTGGGCGAGCTGGTCTTTACAACAGGCATGGTAGGATACCTGGAAACGCTGACAGATCCCAGTTATGCAGGACAGATTGTGGTACAGACCTTTCCGCTGATTGGCAATTACGGACTGATCCCCGAGGATTTTGAAGGGGAGTGTGCTCTGTCCGGCTATGTTGTACGGGAACTCTGCAGCACGCCGTCGAATTTCCGCAGTCAGGGAACGCTTGAAAGCTGGCTCACTGAGCATCGGATTCCGGGCATTGCCGGGGTGGATACAAGGGAGATTACGCGGCAGATCCGGGAGCAGGGGGTCATGAATGCCATGATCTGCGATACGGTGCCGGATGATCTTTCCGGTATCCGGGACTTTGCGGTCCGGGACGTGATCCGGAAGGTGACCTGCAAAGTGCCGGTACTCTATCCGGCGGACGGTCCTGCACGGTATGCAGTGACGCTGATTGATTACGGCGCCAAGCGGAACATTATCCGCAGCCTGCAGCAGCGCGGCTGTCAGGTAACCGTGGTTCCTGCCACGACGACTGCCGAGGAGATCCTTGCCGGCAGTCCGGACGGCGTCATGCTCTCCAACGGACCGGGGGATCCTGCAGAGAATACCGGATGCATCCGGGAAATTGCGCACCTGATCGGTCAGGTACCGGTTTTCGGCATCTGTCTGGGACATCAGATGGCAGCGCTGGCGATGGGCGGGAAAACGATCAAGCTCAAGTACGGCCACCGCGGCGGCAATCAGCCGGCTACCGATAAAGAGACCGGACGGACCTATATGACCAGTCAGAACCACGGGTATGCCGTGGTGGCAGGCAGTCTTGGGGAAGCCGGAATTGAAACATTTGTCAATGCCAATGACGGAAGCTGCG
>CACXHF010000343.1 GCA_902767305.1 uncultured Eubacteriales bacterium | reverse complement strand
GCACCTCCAATGGGAATTGAACCCATGATTCTGCCTTGAGAGGGCAGCGTCTTGACCTCTTGACCATGGAGGCAAATGGCTGGGGAACTAGGATTCGAACCTAGACAATACGAGTCAGAGTCGTAGGTGCTGCCATTACACAATTCCCCAAGGTTCTCGGCTCATCGCCTCAACATGTGGTATTATATGACAGGATCTTTAAAAAGTCAACACAAAAATTTTAAAAATTCAAAAAAGATTTTTACCCTGTCTGCCTGGCAAGACAGACAGGGTGTTTTCCTGCTAATGACCAGTCAGATTTATGACTGAATTTCAGCCTGCAGCTTCGCTGAGAGTTTGGTGCGGTCAAAGACTCATTTCCGCCCTGGATATACTTATAGAGAATTATCCATGGCGGGGGATTTCAGTGATTTATGCCGGCAAATAGTCGATAATGGGCAGAAAAAATGGTCCGGAATGGAAATATCAATTCGGCTTGATCCCTGAACCGAGAATCCACAGGAGAATCAGATGGGCTGGATAGAACAGGTAGGAGAACCATCGGGGAAGACGGAAAAAACGCGGCATCGGGAGGGCACAGAGCAGAACAGATGGGAGTGCAAAGATTTCCATATTAAAGGTTATTCCGAAAAAGCTGTAAGCTTTGCCCAGACGATGTGACCAGGAAATGAGGTAGGCACTGCAAAAAACGGCCATCAGAATGGGGTGTTCAAGCAGAAAATAAAAGAGCAGGATCAGGCGTATGCCGCCGATGCCGTAATCAAAGGAAGAACCAAAACGCTCACAGAGCACATAGATACCAATAGCTAATATGTAGTTCCGCTCTCTCAGGGCAATGAGGATACCGATGGCCAGAGACAGGGACAGGAGAATGCTGGGAACCTGCCAGCAGGAAATATAGAAGGTAAGGACGGAGAGCAGAGGATTTACATGAAACGGAACAGAGTACATGGCAGGATTCGTGTGTGCCAGCCCGAGGGCATAAAATGGCTGGCAGATAAGTGCAAGAAGAACAATGCGGGTCAGATACTTTTTAGAATCCTTTGTGAAAACAACACCGGAAGCAAGACTGTAAGCAAAAACAGGAAAAGCCAGACGGCCAATAATCCGCATCAGTTCCATATTGCCGAACAGTATTTTACCGCTGTGATCGATAAGCATGGTCAGACAGGCGATCAGGTGAAGAAGTCCGTCGCAGCGGTTTGTTCGGACGGTTGTCGGCATCAGGATGGACTCGATACAGTCACCTGCCTTTTTTCTAAACGTGTCAGACATACTGTATTCCTTTCAGCTTAATGAACCGGACACCCGGCATGCCGGATGTCCGAGGAGTTTCAAATGGACAGGAAACCTTTTCCCACGATTTCTGTTGAAGTGGTGATGACGATAAAAGCATGAGGATCGACCGTATGGATGTACTTGCGGAGCATAAGCGCTTCTGCACGGTTTAATACAGTGATAATCATAGTCATCTGGTTATGAGAGAAGGCGCCGTGAACATCCTCAATCGTAGCACCGCGATGGAGAGCGGTCATGATGTAATCCAGAATGGGGTCCGGCTGAGCAGTTATGATCTGAAAGCATTTTCTGGAGCGGAAACTGTCCATAACGTAGTCCACCATGACGGATTTCATCAGTAGACCCAGTATGGAGAACAGACCGGTTTTCGGGCCGAAGAAGATCAGAGCGGCCAGAGTAATTGTCACATCAGCGACCATCAGAGCACTGCCAGTGTTCATGTTGCTGTATTTTTTGACAATCATGGCGATGATATCCGTGCCTCCGCTTGATGCGTCAAGGTTAAACAGGATAGCGGAACCTATGGACGGGAGAAGAACGGCGAAAATGAGTTCCAGCATTGGCTGATCCGTCAGTGGTGCATTCATTGGCCATATTCGGTCCATACCGGCCAGTATCAGGGAGAGGAGCATAGAACAGTAGACTGTGCTGAATGCAAAGCTTCGTCCCAGAATAAGATAACCGAGTACCAGGAGAAGGGTGTTGATGAGCAGCATTACAGTGCTGGGAGATAACAGTGAATTGGGAAAAAGTCGCCCGATAATGATGGAGAGACCGCTGACACCACCGGTGGAAAAGTTATTGGGGAATTTAAAAAAATAGACACCAACGGCCATAATCAGAATGCCGATGGTCATCATAAGGTATCTTTGGGGAACAGTTAGGGGCTTATGTCTGTTCTGAATACGCATAGAATCCCTCTTTATTGAAATCTTTGTACTGAATAATTATAAGACCTGCTTTACATCTTGTCGAGAGGGATTTCAAACCGAAGATTGCAGTTACAATTGTTGTTGCTTGTCAGATTTAGAACAGGCGTGATTTTCATTATGTCTGTCAATGAGTATTTCGTATTCGTTTTTTCCCCAAATTTGTTTTTCCAAACTTTAGTAACTGTACGCTCAAACGTTTGTGGCACTTGAAAAGTATGGATGGTTCGTGTAAACTGTCACCGATAAAAAACGCCTGAATCAGCCGGAGGAAAGGACTCGAAATGGAGGATGGATATCGCAGAGATGTCCCGGAGATTGAACTGCGGGAGGCTCTGCATTATATGGGGTGGCGCGGCGCGGCTCTGGATCCGGAATTTGTTGAGCAGATTCATGCTTGTGAGCGGGAACTTAGGAATGCGGCAAAGCCTCAGGTCATCTACCGCTGCTTTTCCTATGAACCTGGTTTAAATCGCCTTGATGGAACTGTTTACCAGCCTGCCGGCAGAGATATCCGCCGACTGCTTGGAAACTGTTCAGGAGTGATCCTGTTTGCTGCAACACTTGGCGCAGAGGCGGACCGAATGATCCGCCGGACCATGCTTAGAGGAGGCAGCGATGGACTTGTAATGGATGCAGTGGCCTCTGCCATGATTGAGGCTGTCTGTGATCAGACTGAGGCGGAATTTGCCAGAAACCGGGCTGAAAAGGAACAGTATCTGACGGATCGGTTCAGTCCTGGTTACGGGGACATGCCTCTTTCAGACGGCGTCCTTATCTGCAGCCTTCTGGAGACATCGCGACGGATCGGACTGACGGTGACCGGAGCAGGAATGATGCTTCCGCAAAAATCAGTTACGGCGGTACTGGGAATCAGTCCTGTGAAACAGGAACACCGGGGTAGTTCCTGTCAGAGCTGTGCAATGCGAAACGAGTGCCTGCTGGCAGAGAGGAAATAAAACAATGCTGGAAAGAACTGTTACCCTGATGGACGGAGCTATGGGAACCATGCTCCAGAATTCAGGACTCAAGGCTGGAGAACGCCCTGAGATTCTCAGTATCACACAGCCGGAGCTGATCCGGAACATTCACAGCGCTTACATTAAGGCTGGCTCCAGAATGATTCTGACCAATACCTTCTGTGCGAATGCTCATAAGCTGGCTGGTCAGGGGGTGAGTGTTTGTGAAGTTGTGACTGCTTCGGTTCACAGGGCGCTTGAGGCTGCAGCGGGCACAGATACAAAGGTGCTGCTTGATATTGGTCCAATCGGAGAACTGCTTTCACCCATCGGCACGCTTTCGTTTGAGGATGCCTACAATCTGTTTTCGGAAATGCTCGAAGCCGGTGAGGCGGCAGGGGTACACGGAGTGCTCTTTGAGACATTCTCGGATCTGGCTGAAATTCGAATTGGAGTTCTGGCGGCGCGGGAGCGGACACATCTGCCGATTTTTACCACCATGACGTTTGAAGCGGATGGGCGGACATTCCTTGGCTGCGATGCCGGAGCCGCTGCCATGACCCTGTCTGGTCTTGGGGTGGAAGCATTGGGGATTAACTGCAGTCTTGGACCGGCAGAAGCTCTTCATGTATTGAAGCGCATGCGCAGGTATACGGATCTTCCGTTGATTCTCAAGCCCAATGCCGGTCTTCCTGATCCGGAGACTGGTCTGTATCGCCTGGACCCGGTGACTTTTGCGGATCAGATGGAAGGATTCTGTTCTCTTGGGGTTGCGTATATTGGCGGTTGCTGCGGAACCAGTCCCGATTTTATTTCTGAACTGTCCGGGCGCTGGTGCGGCAGTGTGGTACGCTGGGACAAGTGTGCAGTGAACGGTATCTGCTCCACCGGCAGAATTGTTGAATTTGACGGGGATATCCATCCTATCGGTGAGCGGATTAATCCAACAGGCAAGAGTGCTTTTGCCAGAACACTGCTGGATGGTGATACCGGTGAAGCGCAGCGTCGGGCGCTTCTGCAGGAGGAAGCGGGTGCAGAAATTCTGGATATCAACGTTGGTGTTCCGGGTATAGATGAACCGGCTATGATGAAGGCTGTGGTTTCTGCGGTTACGGGTATTTCCATGCTTCCTCTGCAGATTGATTCATCCAGTCCTGCAGCACTTGAGGCAGGACTTCGTCAGGCACCGGGCCGCTGCCTGATTAACAGTGTGAATGCCTCGGAGGAGAGCCTCAAAACTGTTCTGCCGCTGGCTGCCAGGTATGGCGCGGCGGTGGTGGCATTGACACTGGATGGCCGCCGTCTTCCTGAAAGTACGGAAGAACGGATTCATTATGCGGAGCGGATACTGAATGCTGCCCGTCAGGCGGGACTTCGTGATACGGACATTACGATAGATTGTCTGACCATGACGGTCAGCGCGCAGCAGGATCAGGCATTAATGACGCTGAATGCGCTACGGGAAATTCGAAACCGGTGGAATGTGCAGACTGTACTTGGAGTTTCCAATATCTCCTTTGGTCTTCCGGACCGGCAGACGGTTACCACGACGTTTCTTGCTCAGGCGCTGGCATTCGGTCTTACTCTTCCTATTGTAAATCCCAATCAGGCGGGGATCATGGATACTATCGATGCTTCCCGCGTACTCCTTGGAATGGATAAAGGATGTTCTTCTTTTGTAGAAAGGCATGCAGGCGCCGAGCCAAAACCGGCATCTGCCGGGAAAACTGTTCGACCACGGAACACAGTACAGCTGGAAACGAGCGGTCTGTCACTGGAGGATGCAATTCTTCGGGGGCGTCAGAGAGAAGCGGTAGAACTGGCTCGTGCAGCTCTGGAAACCAGGGAGCCTCTGGAACTGGCGGAACAGGTTCTGATGCCGGCTCTGGATAAAGTCGGACTTCAGTACGAAGCAAAACAGATTTTTCTACCCCAGCTTTTGAATGCTGCGGCAGCAGCAGGTGCTGCATTTGATGTCATTCGTGAACGAATTGCTGACCGAGGAGAGCACTCGGAGAAAAAAGGTCCGATTGTTCTTGCTACCGTGGAAGGGGATATTCACGATATCGGGAAAAATATAGTTAAGACAGTACTTGAAAACTACGGGTATGCGGTGATTGATCTTGGCAAGGATGTGAGCCCACAGGTGATCCTGGAGCGCGCTGTGGCCAGCGATGCCCGGATGGTCGGCCTTTCTGCACTGATGACGACGACAGTTCCTGCAATGGAAAGGACGATTCATCTGATGCATGAACAGGGAATCACGATACCCGTTGTGGTTGGCGGTGCCGTCCTGACCGAGGCATATGCGGAAAGGATCGGGGCAGACTTTTATGCAAAGGATGCCAAAGCGACAGCTGACATTGCCAGAAAAGTGATTGGATAAAAAAGACTGGACTCCTGGCATCGGGAGTCCAGTCTTTTTACAGGGAAAGATTATTTATGAATGAAAACGCCCATGAAGGCGCCACACAGACCACCCACAATATGAGTCAGGTGTGAAATGTTGTCCGCTGCGAACAAACCGGAGAAAATCTCTTGTGTCAGATACAGAGCACAGACGGCAATGAGAGTGATGGGAATTTCTCCCTGACTGGTGCCTGCAGTCGAGGCGAGGAAGATCAGCATGAAAACGATGCCGCTGGCACCAAGCAGCATGGTATTCCCGCCGAAAAAGAGGTGGAACACAGAAGAGACCAGCGCGGTGATAGCAAACATGATAAGCACACGGATGCTCCCGAAACGTTCCTCAACTATGGGACCAAGTGAGAGTATGAGCGCCATATTTGAAACGTAGTGTGTAAAATCATTATGTCCGAAAACATGGCAAAACAGACGGAGAATGAACAGGGGTGACATGGAGGAACGGTAGACCGAAAAGACCAGGCGGTTCGAGGCCCCGTTGGTAACCTGGGAAAGGAGCAGTGCTGTAAGTGCGACAAGCGCAAAGCCAATCATCAGTGGTGCGTTGAAAGAAAAGACAATCTTCCTTTTTTGCATGATGAAACCTTCTCTCAGTTATTTTGCACAAAGTATACCATTTCTGTACAGAGCATTCAAGCAGTGACTGCCGACCTTTGAACAGGCAATCCATGAAAAATAAATAGAAAAATTTGGCTTGCCATGCAGGAAAAATGTCATTATAATAGGGCAACGTATCTTTTTGTGCCTGTCTGAACAATCGGGAGAGCATATGCGGTTTCCTTAAAGGACGGAGTCCTGCGCAGCTGTCTTTGCTAAAACTGAAGGAGGAGAAAAGAGATGGCCTACTACTACAAAGAACCCAGTCATACTTTTAGCGAATATCTGTTGATTCCAGGTTTTACGGATGAAACCTGTATTCCATCCAATGTTTCGCTTAGAACGCCGCTGACAAAATATCGAAAAGGTGTGGAAGAACCGGCAATTTCGCTGAATATTCCCCTTGTCAGTGCAATTATGCAGTCGGTTTCGGATGATAAGCTGGGTATTGCTCTGGCCAGAGAAGGCGGCATTTCTTTCATATACGGTGCGCAGAGTATCGAAAATGAGGCGGCAATGGTTGCGCGGGTCAAGAACCACAAGGCGGGATTCGTGGTTTCTGCCAGCAATCTGACACCGGAAAATACGCTCAGAGATATTTTGGATCTTAAGGCAAAGAATGGCTTTTCAACGGTTGCGATAACAGAGGATGGCACGGCGACGGGACGGCTTCTTGGCATCGTTACCTCAAGAGACTATCGCGTCAGCCGAATGAATGTGGATGAAAAAGTGAAAACATTCATGACTCCGCTTGAAAAACTGGTAACTGCACCAGCTGACACTACCCTCAAACAGGCTAATGATATTATCTGGGAACATAAACTGAATTCACTGCCGATTGTGGACAGCAATGGACATCTCATGTATTTTGTGTTTCGGAAAGATTATGCTTCTCATAAGGAAAATCCGCTGGAACTGCTGGATTCAAAGAAGCGGTATCTGGTCGGAGCGGGAATCAACAGCCGTGACTATGAAGAACGTGTACCGGCTCTGATTGAGGCAGGAGCGGATGTACTGTGTATTGATTCTTCAGAAGGATACAGTATCTGGCAGGAACGGACCATTCGCTGGATTCGTGAGACGTATGGAGATACGGTCAAGGTTGGCGCTGGGAATGTCGTAGATCGGGACGGTTTTCTGTATCTGGTTCGCGCCGGAGCTGATTTTGTCAAAGTCGGCATCGGTGGAGGGTCTATCTGTATTACAAGAGAAACAAAAGGAATTGGCCGCGGACAGGCCACAGCTGTCATTGAGGTGGCGGCAGCCAGGGACGAGTATTACAAGCAGACAGGCATTTATGTTCCAATCTGCTCAGACGGCGGAATTGTTCATGACTATCATATGACGCTGGCGCTGGCCATGGGGGCTGATTTTCTCATGCTTGGCCGGTATTTTGCCCGTTTTGATGAAAGCCCGTCCAATAAGGTCATGATCAATGGCGTTTATATGAAAGAATACTGGGGTGAAGGATCCAACCGTGCCCGAAACTGGCAGAGGTATGATTTGGGCGGTGCACAGCGTCTTTCTTTCGAGGAAGGGGTTGACTCCTATGTAACCTATGCCGGACCACTTCATGACAATGTCGAGGTCAGTCTGTACAAGGTAAAAAGTACCATGTGCAACTGTGGAGTGAAGAACATCGAGGATCTTCAGAAAAATGCCCGTCTGACTCTGGTTTCTTCCACATCTATTGTGGAAGGCGGCTACCATGATGTTGTTCTGCGTACCACAGCACAGCCCAGCCGTTAATAATAACATCAGCCCATGCAATGCATGGGCTGATGTTTTTTCGGAGCTGCAGGAAATTATTTGAACGGAATATAGCCTGCGTGGCAGAGATATTCAGCACTGAGTACGCCGCCGCCGGCAGCACCGCGCAGAGTATTGTGCGAGAGGCCGACAAAACGCCAGTCGAAGAGAGAATCGCCGCGAAGACGTCCGAGTGAGATTCCCATACCGCGTTCGAAATCCCGGTCGAGCCGTGTCTGCGGACGTGAGGGGTCCTCAAAGTACTGAATGAAAGGCGTCGGGGCACTTGGCAGATGTTCTTTCTGAGGCAGTCCCTCGTATTCTTTCCAGCGGGCAATGATTTCCTCTGCAGAGACCTTTTCCCCGAGGGAGAGCCAGCAGGTGGCAAGATGTCCGTCTGAGGCGGCAACACGGATGCAGTGTGCCGAGATAACGGGTGCCTTAGCGGGGACAATCTGCCCGTTTTCAATGGAACCCCAGATCTTAAGCGGCTCCTGCTCACTCTTCTCTTCCTCACCGCCGATGTACGGAATGACATTATCCACCATTTCCGGCCAGCGTTCAAAGGTCTTACCGGCACCGGAAATAGCCTGGTAGGTAGACACGATGACTCTGCTGGGTTTAAGATCCATCAAGGCACTGATGGCTGGGACATAGGACTGAATGGAGCAGTTTGGTTTTACTGCGATGAATCCGGAACGGGTGCCAAGACGACGCCGCTGGAATGGAATGATTTCTGCGTGCTGCGGGTTGATCTCCGGGATGATCATGGGGACATCCGGGACGCCGCGGTTGGCTGAGTTGTTGGAGATGACCGGTGTTTCCGTGCGTGCAATGCGTTCCTCCAGCTCACGTATCTCATTTTTCGGCATATTGACGGCACAAAACACAAAGTCACAGTTCTCTGTGACGCGGGTGATGTCAGATGCATCCATGACAACCATGTTCCGGATGGTCTCCGGAATCGGATCGGGGAAGACCCAACGGCCTTGAACGGCCTCCGCGTATGTTTTCCCGGCGCTGCTGCTGCTGGCTGCCAGAGCTGTAATGGAAAACCACGGATGATCATGAAGAAGGGTAATAAACCGCTGACCGACCATGCCGGTTGCTCCGATTATTCCCACTTTATACTTACGATCCATTATATTGAACCTCTCTTTTTCCTGAAAGTCCGCACATTATATCATTCATGAAAACAAATCGTCAATGCTGATTTCGGAGTGTGACTGATTTTGTTCATCGATAAGCAGACTGGGTTTTAACAGGAAACCGGAATATGTGAGAATCTGTGTGCATATTTCCTTGAAATTCAGAAAGGATTAAGATAATTCAAGACTTGCGGATGCCTGTACAGCAGCAGAGAGATTGTTATATGCAGGGTCTGCACAGCAGGAATGAAGATTCTGTTCGGATGACGGTAGAGAAAGCAACGAATGGGATAATTACTTGTTTTTCCTGACGTGATGATTTAGAATATACATGAAATAAGCGGTACTGGGAAATCTCTGTAATTTCACGGACAAAAAAGAAGCAGTATCTGATAAAATGCTGTTTGTCCGGATTAAACTGTGCGTCCAGAATTCCGGGTCAGCATTCGGGTGATTTGATGGTGGGATTTCTTTTCTTCAACCTGACAGCTTGAAAATAATCTGTGCAAAGCACTTTCCCGTAAAACAGGGAAGAAGTTCATAGATGGATAACAAGAGCGGAGCAGCATTGATTTAGGAGGGAGAACTGCGTGCTTGAGTGGTTAAAAAAATTGTTTGGCAAAGGGAAAACGGATTCGGATATATCCGGGAAACAGATGGGGGATGTATTGCCTCCTGCTGCAGAGGGAGCAGCATCGGGAACAGATGACAGCCGAAAAGCGGAGAAAAGTCGTCCGACAAAAGCCTGCAAAGAGTGCGGGAAACCGGTTCCATATGATCCATCCTGGCGTCACCAGCCGAATTTCTGTGCGGAGTGCCGGGAACGATACCGGAAAGAACAGAAAAAGAAGACGGAAAAATCTCCGGTATTGGCTGCAGCCTCACCTGCTGAAGAGATTTCTCCGGAAAAGAAGAAAAAAGGAAACAGGAAGATGATTCAGAGAACCTGTAAATCCTGTGCACGCCCGTTTTCTTTCCCGTCTTCTATTCCACACTGGCCTCGTTATTGCCGCGAGTGCAGGAAAAACTTCCGGAGGGAACAGGCATGAATCTGTCAGAACCCAGGACGAAACTGCATACAGAGGAAACCGAATTGGTGGTTGTCCGAAAACGTTTTGAAGATCTGACGCTGAACGATTTGTATGCGCTGCTTCGTCTCAGGGCGGCTGTATTCGTTGTAGAGCAGAAATGTCCGTATCAGGATCTGGATGATCGTGATCAGAAAGCGATTCATCTCTGGTTGCAGGATGGCGAGAAAATGGTTGCATATCTCCGTATCATGGACCGTGGTATAGAAAGCATGGATGTGTCTATAGGCCGCGTGATTTCTGCGCGCCGGCATATGGGGATCGGCAGCCGCCTTTTGCGGGAAGGAATCCGGACAGCCAAGGAATGCTTTGGCGCGGAACGGATTTATCTAGAGGCACAGACCTGTGCTCGTCAGTTTTATGAGCGTCAGGGCTTTCAGACTCTTCCCGGGGAATTTCTGATGGATAGTATTCCACATGTTCGTATGATCCTCGACTGTCATGATCAGTACTGACATCTGAATCCGTATATATCTGAAAGAAATCAGACTGGACTTTGCCGGAACAATGAGTCAAGAGGATGACAGACAGCTGATTTTTACTGGATTATACGCTCAGCCAATTCAAGAGGACAGTAACAGGATGATTCATATTGAGCCCAGAGGCAAAGCAGCGATGCTGGAACAGCTTTTCGGGAGGCTCAGGCGTGTTCCGGATCTTTGAAGATGTCTGGGAATGCCTGGCCGGCAGCTGTATTGATATCCTGAAACAGAGAAGTAAAGCTTATGCCGACGGTACGTCCTGACAACAGAAGGAAAACGGATTGCGAACCGTGTCCGGTTCATGTATAATGTGCCTGTTTGCAGAAAGTCTGCAGAACAAGTGGGAATATCCGAATATGAAAATAGGAGGAAAACTTCTTGGTAACAGGGAAAATATCTGATCCGCATGTCCTGGGCGAACATCTGGAGCAGCCGAGAGCGTATTATCTGCCCGAACGGACAGATGAAAATGCGGCTGTCCGGATGCTGAACGGCGACTGGGATTTCAGTTACTTCGGTTCGATTCTTGAGGTGCCGGAATCTGTATGCAGTATCCGCTTTGAAGACCGGATTACTGTTCCGGGATGCTGGGAGTGCTTTGGGTACGGACAGAAACAGTATCTGAACGTCAATTATCCGATTCCATTTATGCCTCCGTATATCCCCGGCGAGAATCCGGTAGGTGTATATCGAACTGAATTCATGCACAATCATCTTGATGATGAGAGTGTGTATATTGTCTTTGAAGGCGTATCAAGTGCCATGCTTCTTTACCTGAACGGACAGTATGTCGGGCTGTCCAAAGCTTCACATCTTCAGGCGGAATTTGATCTGACGCCGATGATCAAGGATGGGTACAATGCCCTGACGGCTATCGTTTTTACCTGGTCCAGCGGTACATATCTGGAAGATCAGGATGCTTATCGGTATCATGGCATTTTCAGGGATGTCTATCTTCTGAACCGACCGCGGGAACATCTGCGGGACATGTTTATTCATGCACCCATGGACGGCCGGTTTTCTGTGGATCTGGCGTATGAGGGAAAACCGGATGCGGCAGAGGTGCAGATTCTTTGTCCGGACGGCACGCAGATACCTGTTGTGGACGGACATGCACAGGTAGAGCATCCTGTTTTATGGAATGCTGAAACGCCGGTTCTTTATACAGCAAGGTTTGAGTGTGCCGGTGAACGGATTGACATTCCATTTGGATTCCGTTCCGTGGCCTTTTCTGAGAAACGCGAACTGCTGATTAACGGTTGTACTGTCAAACTGAGGGGTGTTAATCGGCATGAATCTCATCCGGATAAAGGCTGGACTGTATCAAAAGAGGATATGGAGCAGGATCTTCTTCTGATGAAGAGAAACAATGTCAACTGCATTCGAACCTCGCATTATCCGGATCATCCGTACCTGTACCAGCTGGCCGACCGTTATGGCTTTTATGTGGTAGATGAATGTGATATCGAAACGCACGGTGCGGATGCGGCTTATCAGAAACAGCCTGCAAAATCGATAGCTTCCCTTTCCTCCAATATGGACTGGCAGGAGGCTTATGTAAACCGCATGAGGCGTACACTGGGCCGTGATAAAAATTTCCCCTGTGTTATTTTCTGGTCTCTGGGGAATGAATCACAGATCGGGGATAATCATCGGGTGATGGCTGCCTATGTACACCAAGCAGATCCCTCAAGACCGGTTCATTATGAACGGACTGCGTATCCG
>CACXHF010000342.1 GCA_902767305.1 uncultured Eubacteriales bacterium | reverse complement strand
GTTCCAATAAGGAACAGCGTAAAAAAGAATGTATGATCATAAACGCTATATAATGTAGAAATGTTTCCGGTACTTGTCTGGTAAGGCTGAACCGAAAAGGAACAAAACTTGAGAACTCGTAGATTATGCTGTATAATTATACAGTAAACGTGGAAGACGTGTGATTTATTACAGAACAGACTCTCCGGAAGAAAAAAGGACAGGATTGTCACCGGATTGTTTCTGTATTTTCGGCAAAGCAGGAGTATATAACCGGAACAGCATGTTTTCTGGTTATGATGGACAGCCCTGCTTCTGTTTCGACTGAATAGTTTGAAGACAAAAAAAAGAGATGACAGGGAAAGGAAAGAAAACGGGGGACGGAGAAACAATTACTACATTGTTTTTCCGGCAGAAATTACTACCTCCGCAGATAAAAATGAGCAGTATGCTAGGCAAGCGTATTCGTGATCGTCGGATAGAACTGGAACTTTCTCAGCAGCAGCTGGCTAATATGATGTATGTCACACGGGTTGCTGTGGCAAACTGGGAAGCGGGAAAGCGTATTCCAGATCTGCCGACGATTACACAGCTTTCAGACTGTCTTAAAGTTGATATCAATTATCTGATCGATGCAATTCGCGGCGGCGAACGACAGAGTATCGTTATGGTGGTAGATGATGAACCTCTTCTAATGGAGGGGTTTGTTGATATTATCAGTGAAGCATTGCCGAAAGCTGCAGTGTGGGGATTTAGAAGTGCGGAGAAAGCGCTGGAATTTGCCAGAAAGCAACGAATTTCCGTGGTGTTCCTTGATATCGAACTGGCTGCCGGACTAAGTGGAATTCAGCTGGCAGAAAAACTGATACAGATTAATCCGAAGACAAATATTATTTTTGTGACCGGGCATCAGGAGTATTCCGGTACAGCTTGGAATCTGCATGCCAGCGGATATATTATGAAGCCGCTGACACGTGAAAAGGTTCTAGATGAGATTGAACATCTGCGGATACCGGCGTATAATCTGCTGTAAGCCGGATCACGAGGAGGATGAAAACCATAGAATGAGCACGAGGGACCTGAATCTTGTGGTTGAACTGGCAGGTGCGGTGCTGTGTCTTCTGGCGATTCTTCATGTGATGATTTCTGTCCGAGGATCGCGCAGCCAGAAATGGTATTTTCTGGGTTTTTACTCCTGCCTGCTTTTTTACGTGCTGTCAAACATGGGTGGCCTGCTTATGAAAGGTCTGCCTGGAATGAACTGGCATATCGGTCTGCAGATTACCAATTTCTGCGAATTCTTTTTCAGCAATCTTCTTCCATTTATTCTTTCGTTTTTTCTGATCCATTTATTGTCAGATGTGAAAGAGAAACCCTATATCCTGTGGTTCTGGAGAATCAGCCTGTTGCTGAGCATTTCAATGCTGATTGTCTCACAGTTTACCGGGCTAATTTATTACATCGATAATGAAAACCTGTATCATCGCGGGCCGTTATATGTGCTCTATTATATCAGCGCTTTTCTGATCGTATTCAGCGATCTTTACCTTGTAGTCCGATATCGGAACTGTCTCAGCAGAAAAGTTACGGTAGCCCTTTTTATCTATTTGATCATTCCGTTGGTTTTTGCGGTCTTTCAGGTCTTCTTTTATGGACCTGCACTCATTATCTATGCGACGCTGTTCAGTGCATTCGTAATGTATATTTTTCTTCTTTCTGAGCAGACGGAGGAGCATATCCGGCAGGAACATGAGAAGATGGTGCTCAGACTGAATCTCCTGTCATCTCAGATCCGGCCGCATTATATCTACAATGTTCTTACCTCGATTCATCTTCTCTGCAGGAAGAATCCTGAGGAAGCAATGCGGGTAGTGGAGCATTTTACCGATTATCTTCGTGCGAACTTTGAAGGGATAGCCGCAGAGAATCCAATTGGTTTTCCTAATGAACTCCGGCATATCGAGGCATATCTGGAAGTAGAAAGACGACGATTTCTGGATGAACTGAAGGTGGAGTATCGTATTGAACATACGGCTTTCCGTCTTCCGGCGTTGACCGTTCAACCGATTGTCGAGAACGCGGTGAAACATGGTTTTGGAGACGAGGAAAAGCCGCTCAAAATAACCATCTCTGCCAGACGATGTGAGGGTGCGAGCGAGATAGTTGTGGCGGATAACGGCCGGGGATTTAGTGAGCCTGAAATCAGCGAAAGCATGGAAGCACTTAGGAACATTCGTGAACGCCTGAAGCTGATGAGCAATGGTACATTGGAGATTTTCAGTCGAAAGGGCGAGGGAACGCGTGTTGTGATTCGAATACCTGATAAGGAATATTCAGCTGGCAAAGCCAGATGACAGAAAAAAAGTTCTTCCAGTGCTTTCTGAGGGATGCACTGGAAGAGCTTCTTTTTTGAAAGAAATAACCCAACTATGTTGCGCAATGATTTATCAATGACAGTATTGTGATCATCTCACGGGACAGCATTTGAAGAAAAGCAGTAATCATTATCGATCTGAAAAAGTATTCTCCTGAGTGGTTAACACAGCAGACCATGAAAGGAGTTTTTTTATGCCTTCGATTATAATCCTTTCCCGTTCAAACTGCTGTCCAAGGTTCAGCATTGGAGACTGATGCATGACTGGTACATGCAGTATGGTAACCCGGGACATTCCTGCCTGAACGGGAGCAGCGGGCAATCTTTGTCGGATAATCGTTCGATCATGGAGGAGACCGCCTGATGCTTTTCAGGTGGGAACGGATTGATGATGAGACGTTAAAACAGGTTTGCAGGATACAGGAGAAAAGCCGAGGATGCCTGAGAATACTGGGAGAAGATCGCTCTTGGAGCTTTTATGATCTTTAATTGTCACGATAAAATGAATCTACAGGAATATTTCTCAAACAGTATTGTATTCTGCTGCTGGATCGGAGTGATATATACGATCGATATCATAAATCGTTGAATGCCGATTCAGTCGTGCGTCATGGAGTGAAAAGGTCCGGGAGAATATGACAATATCAGACAAGTGTGATATAATTCTTCTTAATAAAGAGTGTATCCGCATCCAGAAAACTGCTCGGCTGCTTCTTTTGTCTGCGGAATGGAAAAAGAATGAAATCGATCAGGAAAGCCTGCGGTTGCAGATAATGCCGGGAGGGAAAAGATGAGCTTATATGCACTGGGTGATCTCCATCTGCACTTTGGCTGTGAACTCAAAGCAAAGGCACAGCTGAGTGATCCTCTCTGGCGGGACCATGAACAGAAGGTGATGCATAACTGTATCCGGACTCTGACAGAACGGGATGTGCTGGTGCTGGCAGGCGATCACAGCTTTGGCCGTGATTTGCATGCCTGTGGGCCAGATCTGCAGTTTATCCTGTCACTCCCGGGACAAAAAGTGATGATCCGCGGGAATCACGACATGTTCTGGGATGTGAAAAAGACAGCGGAACTGAACCGAATGTTTAATGGACGGCTGTTTTTTCTGCAGAATAACTATTATGCGTATGGGGATATCGCACTGGTTGGAACGAAAGGATACACGTTCGAGGGACCGTTCTATGTAAACCGGAGCGGACGAATTGTCGACTGGGATCGGCAGGAGGCTGATCATGCGGTGAAACTGGTGGACAGAGAGCTGGATCGTCTGAGAATCTCTTTTGAAGCGGCCAGAGCCGATGGATTTCGCAGATTTATTCTATTTCTGCATTATCCGCCAACCAGTATACTGGAGAAAGAGAGCGGATTTACCCGTATGGCTGAGGAGTATGGGGCGGAGCAGGTGGTATATGCTCACTGCCACGGAGAGACACGGTTTCATGACAGCCTGATGGGCAGGCACAGAGGGATTGAGTACCGGCTGGTATCCGGGGATTACCTGCGCTGGCAGCCGGAATGCATAAAAAAATGATAACCGGGAAGCTGACAGAAAACAGGGCAGGGCGGCTTCGGAAGGTGGACAGGAGGCCTGTTCGGAAAACGATGTCAGGCAGGATGATCGGAACATAGAGAAATTTCTGCCAGCTATATACCTATACTCGAAAGTACGGGGCAGTGAAACAGC
>CACXHF010000341.1 GCA_902767305.1 uncultured Eubacteriales bacterium | reverse complement strand
GAAATGCTTAGCGACAGAAATTCGATCATTCTTTATCTGTCTGCAGAACACCCGGACTTCCACTTCGGAGTATCTGCCCGGGTCGGCTTTGTTCAAGGTTAACTTCAATGGATTCCTGCAGAAGCAAGCAAACAACAGCACCGCCTATCTGCAAAGATGTACAGACAGATTTAAACAGGGAAACCGTTTCCGGTTTCCCTGTTATATTATCAGTGAAAACGCTCTGACATCGCTGCATTGACAGAAGTCACTTTTTCAACAGAACTATATCTATATCACTGTATCTATCTAAAGTATAAAAAGTATCAGCTTTTTTCTCATATCCGTCAGGAACTTTCAGCACATGTACCTCATATACGGTGCCTGCAGGTTTTTCAAATCTTGCAACACCATCTTCATCTGTCTTGCCAATGGTGCAGGATTTGTCATCACAGAACTGAATAACCACACCTTTTACAGGACCGTTTTTATCGTAGACAAACACACGGTAGGCAGCTATCTGATTGCTTACTGCATCTTTACCTGCAAAAGGCTTAACTTCCTTACCACTCAAAAGATCGTCAATAACATCTTCATACTTACTAACTGCGGCAGTATCGATGGGATATGTAAGAATTTTACCTTCTTTATCCACAAAAAACGTTGTTGGGAATGACTCAAGCCTGTTAAAAATCGGTTCATCCGGGACAACAACATTCGGATAGTCAACGTTATAGTATTCAAAGATTGACTTTGATTGGTCAATCATTTCCTCGCCCCAATCAAATTCATATTCTACACCAACAATTCCGCAGTTCTTGTCCTGCAGGCGTCTGTGAATATTCCCCAACTCCTCAAGCTCACCGACACAATCTCCACACCAGGTTCCCCATACATTGATCATCGTTACCTTATTGTCAGCAAAAAGTTCCTCACTTGTTACGGCATTGCCGTCAAGATCGTATGTCGTAAAGCTGATCGTCTTTCCAACATAACGGGCTGCTTCATCAATCGGTTCAAAGTATGCAGAATCTTCCATATCCGTAAAGAATTGGTTACGGATTTTGTCCAGTTCCTCTTCATAGCTTATCGCCTCGCTTTCCAATGCATCACCATTATAAATCTGGTAATATGCATCAGAAACAGTTGAAATGAACCAGTAATCATATCCTTTATTAGATGCGATCTTTATCGGTTCATCTTTAATTTCGGATTCGATAAAGGGCATGATATCATCTAATGTACCATTAGTCACTATAACCCGGGCCGGTATGGAGAAAAGACTTTTTACCGTCTCAATTTCATCTTCACTAAGATCATAATACGAGTTTTCCAAGGACTGATAATACTCATATGAAAGAGGAAAATACATAAGAGCAAGGTTCGCCACATAGGGATCACGCTTCAGGATTCCTTTTTGCACAGGAAGTGCAAAACCGTTCTCACCGCGATATATTTTGGGCAGAGCGGCATAGAAGCCCATCTCTTCCATTTCTATCTCTACTCTCAAAGTATCTGGTATTTCTATCTCTTCTTCCATTGTTTCTGCCATAGAAACACTTACAGATACAAGCATCAGGACAGCAAGCATAATTAAAATATATTTTTTCATCAAATCTCATCCTTTCAATACTATTTTCATTTTTCATAAGGTTTATCGAGATTATACCATTTTTCTCAAGTATTCCGCAATATCCATGTATCACAACTATTTCGAAATTCAGACAGAGGTAAAACAGCACAGCCTAAAGAAATTACAGGATATTCCGACTCAATTTGTTAAAAAAAACATTGTCGGTCGTGAGTCCCTCCGATATTTACCTCCGACACAAAACGACGAAATGCAGACACGCATGGAGAACCTTTGTCATGGTGGATTATCAAAAACAGGTATCCAGTGACAGGAGGAAAAAACGTTAAAGAATTTTCCATGGACTTTAGCGTTGTCCCCATGTATAATAGCTCGCGCGCGTCTGGCACTCTTTCCAAAGGTACAGGCATAAAAGACATCGACACCGAAATACAAATGGAGGGATCAATGTTGAGCGAAAAAGAACTCACTACAAAGGGGGAGGATCGCTTTATGAACGAAACGCATGAGATTGCCAATATGGACGAGGATGATTACATCGCTCTCCTCATAGAAAGCAGAACCATCCAGGAGTTCAATACAGTATCCTGATCTTCTGAAAACAATCTGATTCTGACACTGAAATGGTTCTATGTGTTTTGAGCGTCAGAACCCAAATCCTCTTTAAAGGCTTTTTCGGTTCAGTCGTCTGTACAACAGTGACCGAAAACAAACACTCCTGAAACGTAACGGACTGCAAAAAGGGCTTCCTTATCATCGTGCATACAGAAAAGGGCTTTATGCCCTTTTTTTGCATAAAAAGAATCTCTTCGTTATCCCTTTACCGAAATTACGCAGGCGCTTAAATCTGATACTTTCCAACGAAAATCTCATTTTCAAATAAAGAACGAGCAGAGGCAGCTGTCATCTGTCCTTCAGAAGTTCAATAAGCCGGGCACTGCCTGCATCATGCAGCGAGTTCAGCCAGACATTCCAGTTTTCATCATCAAGCGGAACTTCTCCCGTGATAAACCGAGCCAGTCCTATATCCACCAGAGAACCCAGACGGGTACTTATTTCAGTTGCCTCTGCGGAAATAGATTCAGGAAGGAAGTAATTCCGGAGAACCCGTTCGCTGCAGGCATGTACCTTTTCACTTTCTGCGAACACATGTCGGTCTTCTGCGCTGTTTACCAACTCAATAATACGATTCGGGAACAGTCCTGGAACGACAGTCCCGGTATAGATGATTTTGTTTGCCCGAATTGCCTCGATTTCGCTGTTCTCCTGCAGTTTATACTCCCAGTAACCCTCAGCATTGAACAGATATTCCTCACCCTCAACTCCGACATAGGCCAGTGCTGCACCTTCTTCCGTATAAAGTGCATCCACCCATCGAAGTGCTGCAGCCGGATCCTTGCATCTGCTTGTTACCGCAAATGTGCCGGTCCAGATTTCACCCAGAAAATCCCGCCAGCGCAGTTTTCCATTTTCATCCGGAAGCAGAAGTGCCCTGTAATTAGCCACCTCTTCTGCATCTACCCCGGTGTACGGAGTAACTGTCAGAAGCATTCCGCTGGTATTTACCCGCTTTTTGTCCGAGTTCTGATTTGATGCTGCGGTCATCTGCAGTGCTGCATGTGTGGCAGTAAACGTATCCGGCCGCATAAGTCCAAGATCGTACCAGTCTTTCATTGTTTCAGCAAAACGCCGATAACCTGCCAGATCCGGTGCAAATGCCAGATTACCATCTTCAGTCCGGCAGAGATGATAGTCATCTGCAACTATGCCAAAGTAAGGCAGCAACCATCTGAGTTCATACACACCCACCAGATCCAGTGCACACTCATCTTTCTTGCCATTTCCGTTTGGGTCCTTCTCAGCAATAGCTTTCAGCGCTTCTGTGAGTTCCTCCAGACTTTCCGGAAAATTGATTCCCAGACTATCCAGCCAGGCCGCATTCAGCCACACGCAAACCTGGCGTTCATGCAAATTGATCAGCGGCAGAGCAGCTATCCGCCCGTCTTCCAATGTAATTTGTTCTCTCCATTCGGGGTGTGCCGAAAGAAGAGAGGACAGGTTAGGCATATTATTCTCAATCAGAGGTGCCAGATCCATCACCGCACCGCTATCAATCAGGCTCTTCTCCTGTTCACGGGTCAGCGCAGCCTTAAACAGGATGTCCGCCTGCTGCTCACCCGACATCATCTTGGAAAGAAGCGCCTGGTATTCCTTTTCCTCCGTCACTGCGTGCCCGGTGACCTCAACACCGGTCAGTTCTGCCATCCGGCTGAAAAAGGCATTTGTCTCCCACACTCGCATGACCGTCTCCGAATCGTATCCGGTTGCCAGAAGAGGCTCTGCCAGTACAGACCCACAGGTCAGAAAGCAAAGCAACAACACAACCCCGACTAATCGTTTCATAATGAACCTCCATTCGTTTCTTGTATCCTCTCCCGCAGAAAATTCAGGAGTAATATGCTGCAATGTCCGTGATGGTTCTGCCTGTTCCACCTGATCACTATCTGCTCAGTTTTTTCCGAATTCGAACCACTCCCTCCATGAGGAGTGCCCGCTCTGAGGCATTCATTCCAAAACGATATACGCTGAATGTAAACAGCGCAGAAAAAGGCAGCGCGAACAAAAGAACACCGCCATAACCGGTCACCGGAATGTTTAACACCACCAGGATGCCAAGTGCTACCGGTAACAGCATAGACGGAACAATGGCAAATATACTCCCCCAGAATTGTTTCATGTCAAGTCCGATATGGGTCTGATAATACCAGTTCATCACCAGTCCATTGCCAATAAGCAGCGAGATTGCTGTTCCCATGGCACACCCGATACCGCCATAGGCAATCCCCAGTGGAATGCTGATAGCCACATTTCCAGCCGCCATGCAAATGTATACAATGGAACGAAACTGATGCATGTTCTTCGCCCTCTGAATCTCGATTCCCAGATTCTGAATCAGCGGAATCGTTACGGGAATCATCAGCAGAAGCGCGATAACATAAGCATCCCCGTATTCAGGACCTCCCCATGCAATAATAAACGGACGACCGACAAAGATAAATCCGGTCAGAACCAGCATCAGAAGCATAAACTGAATCCGTCCGACCCTGATAAAAAGGTCCGTGAGTTTCTGGTCCGGATTTTTTTCAGTTGCAACAATCCGATTGATCTGAGGAGTGAATACGCCGGAGATGGATGTTGAAATAGTCAGATAATACCGGTGCAGCTGGGATCCGACTCCGTAAATAGCCGTTGCAACCGTTCCTGAAACAATTCCAAGAATGGTCGTGTCCACTGTCCAGTTTACCTGGTCAATGATCATATTGAGAAAGATGAAAAATGAGAATCCAGCCATTTCCCATAGCAGTGAAAAATCAAAATTACCGAAAGTCATTCGCATTCCAAGTTTCCGCCGGCAGTAAATGTAACTGCTCAGGTCTGTTATGGCACTCAGAACCACCGTCACTACTACCAGAGAAACTGAACCGAATCCGGCCAGCAGCAACGGCAGCATGACAATAGGGTTAAGAACCGTCCGGATCATACTGATCATCCGCTGAAAGAAAAAACGTTCTCTGGCCGTGATAAACGAGGAAAAAACACTGCAGGGAAAAGAAACGGCGATGTTCACCACCAGTACGGCCATCAGAATCCGGGCAGTTTCAATTTCCTTTGGTGTCAATTTTGCTGCAAAAATCCGATGGACATTGGCAACCAGCACCCCGCCTACCAGCAGACTGAGGGCACCGATGACCAGAAAAATCGTAAAGAACAT
>CACXHF010000340.1 GCA_902767305.1 uncultured Eubacteriales bacterium | reverse complement strand
TGCTCCGGAAATTACAGTAAACAGACAATGCCTACCGAAACATTTTTAATTATACAGTCGCCAGCCGGCCTGTGCAAGCGGATCTTTTAGTTTCTGCTCAGTTCCAGTTCAATGTTTGTTGCTGCCACTGCTTAACCGATCTGGAATTCATTATCCTGTGTGCACCCATACTGAAGCGCTCCAGCTGTACACTTCGAAAAAAAAGCGTCCGTTTCAGCATTCAGTCTGAAGCGGACGCTGTTTTGTTCCGGTTTTACACCGGGCTCAGCCGTTTGAATCGGACAGCATGTCGTAAGGATTGTCAAAGACAAAGCTTGGAACGCCACCGGGGCGATGGTTTTCCCACACCAGGCGGAACTGCTCATTAATGGAGAATACCGCCTCTACTGAATCTTCGCCGGTAACTCTGTCGGTTTCCTCATTTTCAACATAGGTAATGACATCACAGGTTCCAACGGCCTCAAGCACATTTTTGTCCCTGTTGTAAGTTCCGTTGTAAATATAGGATTCAACCTGATTCTCCCCGTTGGGGACATCCACATAGATGGTATAGTGATCATCCGCCCACATGACCTCAGCTGAGGCATTGATGCCCGGCCAGGTCCCCTCAAAGCGTCCGATCGGTTCAAAGGTCAGGCCGTCCGCCACATGTTCCTTGCAGTCATTCCAGACCAGATTTCCCTGATCATTCAGCGAGAAAACCGCCTCCCCGTCATCATAGAACGGCCGGTCACCCTCGAGGACTTCCCCGTTTTCAAATGTTGCAGGCCATTTCAGTGCTGAAACCGTCTTCAGCTGATTCTCCTGCAGGTCAGCCTTGTATTCCCAGATATATCCGGTATTGGTATCGATGTCCTCATATTTCTCGACCTCAATGATGAAACCGCCTTCTTCCGTATACACATCCAGGTGATAGCCGCTGCCAACCCAGACATTGTCAAACGCTTTTGCGGAATCCGGAAGATCTGACTCAGCGAATGCAGCTGACACAGCCAAAGCAATAATGAGAACCATTACGGAAACAAAAACCTTCTTCACTATAATTCCTCCTCAATAAGAATGCACAAAGTATCGAGGCATCGCTCTGCAGGCACTGCCCAGAGTTTTCTTCCATTATACACAAAATCAGGATACATTCAATCATCCGTCCAAAGAAATAGAAGTTTTCAGCAGGATTTGCCGAAAGTCTCCGCTGAAAGCAGCCTTTTACTGTTTCGTTCTGACCTGCGCATGCATGCCAAAGCGGACCGGCAGCTCGGTTTCAAAGGCAATAATGACCTCATACTCCGCCGTTTTGCTTTTTTCATCCTCTGAAAGGGCGCTCGAGGCAATCCTCTCCACCGTGCCTGAAATCCAGGTGCCGGGAAACGCATCAAACTCGATTTCCACCGTATCGCCGGCACGGACAATATTCAGATCTGACTCCTGTACGCTGGCAACCATCCGCATCGATTCCACAGGCCAGATTTCCGCCACTGTCTGACGATTGTCAATATGATCTCCCTGTTCTACGGCTATCCGGGAAACAATTCCATCCGTTGTCGAGGGAATCGTATTTCCTGTTGAAACCAGTCCGTCAAAGGTACCATCCAGCGTTTCAAAGAGCGGATCTCCTTTTTCCACATGGGCACCATTCTCAGCCAGCAGTGAAACGATGCTCCCTTCACCCGCATAGCGGACAGCTTCCGTGCGGACAATGTCCCCTTTGCCGATGCGCGTCGTATAATCCCGGCTCTCCGTCTGATAAATATTGACCGAATCACCCAGCTCGAAATTTCCCTGCAGAACACGAACTTTGTAATTTTTGCCGTCCACATCATACACCTGACCCACCCCGGTCTCGCGCGGAGCACCCTCTGTCTGAATCAGATAAACCAGAATGCCGGAACGGACCATCTTGTTGTCATTGGTATCATAGGCATTGGAGGTTGAGGTTTCAATCATATACCTGCTGTCCGGATCGATGACCGCCACTGCTCCGTAAATATCCGTCACAGCTTCGCTGCGCTCACCCGGATGCCCGTAAAACGCCACGCGGCCGGACTGATCTGCATAGGTTACCACAGTCTTAAGGGTCATCAGAGGGCTGCCGGATGCGACCTCATCCCCTACGCGAACATCAATGCTCTTCACAGTCCCGCCGATGGGTGCCAGAATCGTCTCCGTACGGACCGCCTTCGCGATTCCGTCCATATAAACTTCGTCTGCCTCGCCCGCCACGGCAAATGCCGCAATCATCAGCAGCAGACAGAATGCACGCTTGAACGTCATTGTTATCTCCTCCCATATCTACGCTGCACGCAGAGCGTCAATCGGATTGAGTGCAGAGGCTTTGCGCGCCGGTGCCCATCCGAACACAAGACCGACCAGAGCCGAGAAGCCGACTCCAAGGGCAATGGCACTCCAGGAAAGAACAAAGGTGATGTCCATGGCATTGCACAGCAGTACCGACACTGCAACACCCAGAACTGCCCCGATGGCTCCGCCCAGCGTCGAAAGAATAAATGCCTCAATCAGAAACTGCATCTGAATCATGGACGGTTCCGCCCCAAGTGCCTTGCGCAGACCGATTTCCATCGTTCTCTCCGTCACCGATACCAGCATCATGTTCATAATTCCGATGCCCCCGACCAGCAGCGAGATACCGGCAATGCCGGCCAGCATCGTGGTCATCATGCCCGTAATCTTGTTGAGTGAATCCATGAGGACGGACATGTTGATGACGGTATAGGTATCATCATCGTGTCCGTTGTAAATGCGCTTGAGCGTCTCCTTGACCCTGTCAATCGTTTCCTCCTGCTGCTGTGTATCCTCAACATAGACCTCAATATTCTGAATATAGGCTGTCCTGCTCATCCGCATGGCCGTTGTATACGGCACAATGATTTTCTCGTTGTCATTGTTGCCCATGGCCTGCGTCATGACGTCGTTGTCATTTTCATCTGACAGAACGCCGATGATGGTGAAGGTGTGTCCGTCCAGAAACAGCTGTTCCCCCAGCGGATCATGACCGTAAAACAGCTGTTCCTGCAGACCGGTTGAAATCAGGCAGACGCGGGCGCGCTGTTCCTCATCCAGAATGCTGACTCCGCGTCCCCGGGCAATCATATTGTCGTTGTGCAGGAAGTAGACCGTGTTCCGTCCCTCCATCGTCACCTCATCCGACCATTCAATGCCGTGACGGGCGATGACATCATTCTGCATGGAAACCGAGATTCCGGAAACATTCGGAATCCCCCGGAGCGTTTTCAGATCTGTCTCGGTCAGGCCGGGACGCAGCTGTGTTCCGGAGGCACTGACACTGAATTTGCCTGTACCCATGGCAGCAAACTGACTGGTAATCTCCCCTGCCACACCGCTGACCGTCGTGATCATGGCAATGACGGCTGCGACGCCGATAATGATGCCGAGAATGGTCAGGAAGGTCCGCATTTTGTTGCTGAGAATATTGGTCACGGACATCCGGACATTTTCCCGGAACATGGAAAATCGCGCTTTAATCATATTCGGACACCCCTTCGCTCAGCACTCCGTCCAGAATATTGACTATGCGCCTGGCATGTCGGGCAATGGAAAGGTCGTGCGTAATCATAATCACCGTCCGCCCCTCATCATTGAGCTCATGAAACAGCTGCATGACCTGACGCCCTGTCGACTGATCCAGAGCACCGGTCGGTTCATCCGCAAGGAGAAGCGTGGGGTTGGCAGCAAGTGCTCTTGCGATAGCCACACGCTGCTGCTGACCGCCTGAGAGCTGATTGGGATAGTGGTGCATCCGGTCGGCAAGACCGACACGAATCAGCATTTTCCTCGCCAGCTGCTGCCGCTCGGAACGCCCGATTCCCGCATAAATAAGGGGAAGCTCCACATTCTCCATGGCATCCAGCCGCGGCAGAAGCTGAAACTGCTGAAAAATGAACCCGATTTCATGGCAGCGGATCTGAGCCAGCTCATGTTGGCTGAGTCTGCCGATATTCCGGTCTTTCAGAATATAGTCGCCGGAAGTGGGGGTATCCAGACATCCGATGATATTCATCATTGTCGACTTGCCGGATCCCGACGGCCCCAGGATGGACAGGAATTCCCCTTCGGTTATATCCAGATTAATATGCCGGAGCACCATCTGGTCCTCTTCACCCACACGATACGTCTTTACGATATCGCGCATGGAAAAATACGTAGACATGCTCACCGACTCCTGTTCATTCCCCGCTGGCCGAACGCCCGCATCAGGTCCTCAAAGCTCGTATCGCGGTCCACATACAGAACCGTTTCCCCCGCTGCCAGACCGCTTCGGATTTCCACCATGACTCCATCTGTCAGACCGGTATCCACCCGCCGTATGGTTTCACCGCCGTGGCCATCCGCCAGCAGGACATAGGCCTCATTCTGTTCCGTAAACTGCAGTGCCTGCGCATGAATGGTTACCACGTTTTCAGCAGAAGCCTTGACAAGCACCGCCTCCACCTGCATGCCGGGCAGAATTCCCGGTATGCTCTCCAACTCGACAGTTGCATTGAAATAGGCGATCTGTCCGCTGGTATCCGCCTGCTTGTTCAGCGCAATAATCCTGCCCTTGCAGACCTGATCCAGTGCCGTTACCGTCACATCAACCGGCATTCCCAGGGACACGGCGTCCACATCATATTCATCGATGGAGATTTCCACCTCAAGCCGGTCAAGATCCGAGACAGTGGCCAGTACCTGATCGCTGTCCACATAGTCACCTTTATGAACCGGCAGCGAAATGACCTCGCCGACAATATCCGATTTGTAGATGGTTCCGTCTTCCATTCGGATCAGGCGCTGTCCTTTGGTCACCGCCTGATTGGCCGACACATAGACATCCCGTACCGTTCCTGTGGATTCTGCCCGTACAGATTCCTTATTCGGCGCTGTAATCTCACCCGTAAAGCTGTACGTCACGCGTACATCGCCCGTAACGGCTTTCTCTTCCTTATAGTCAACTCCCGTTTTCTGTCTGCTGCGGTACAGATAGACCCCTCCTGCAGCCAGCGCAGCCACGATCAGCAACAGCAGTATTTTTCCCGCAAAGCCTCTTTTTCGTCCAGCCATTTCCATTTCCTTCCCGTCCCTGAATGACAGAGGAACCGTTTTCGACTTTTGTTCTTGTTTTCATTCGTGAATCATGCAGAGGGTATTATACATTACCGGACAATCCTTTGAAAGAGAAAAGTTTGTACGGTCAGTCAGATGCCTGTCTGCCATCCGTTTCCGGTCCTGTTCACCGCGCCGGGCTGTCCGGAACGGAGACCGTTTCCGCCTCCGCCGGCGTAGCCGTTCTGAACCCGGCCATGATCCGCTCTGCTTCTTTTTTTGCCTCCTCAAGTCCCAGATCCGCAGCCCGAAGATACCAGTCAAGAGCGGGGCTGACCACCCCGTAATGGTTTTCGATGCACCACGCCGTCATATACATGCCGTTTGGATCCCCGGCCTCCGCTGCTTTCCGGTACCACCTGTATGCCTCTTCCGGATTTTCCTTCGTCCCGTACCCCTGCTGATACAGGAGAGCCAGATTGTACATGCCATCCGGATCATTCAGCTGCGCCAGCTTTGAAATCCACTGAAAGGCTTCTTCTGCATTTTCCTCCGTCCCGATTCCCAGAAGATAACAGCTGGCCAGCGGCAGCATCGCTTCCTGGCAGCCCAGTTCTGCTGCATGCAGATAGTTTTCATAAGCCAGTGTCCGGTTCTGGTCCGTTCCGATTCCGGAGAGATATAAATTGGCAACCCCAAACAGTCCCTCCGGACTTCCGGCATCTGCCGCGCGGCTGTACCACTCAAATGCCGCTGTATCATCCTTCTGTATTCCAAGACCTAACGCATAGCAGACAGCCGTCTCCAGCATTCCCCGGGTTTCCCCGGCCTCCGCCGATTTCAGATACCAGTCAAATGCCGCTTCATAGCTCTGTCCGACACCCTTGCCATGCTGATAGCAGTCTGCCAGGAATACCATGGCCATAGGATTCCCGGCCTCCGCCGAAATAAGGAGCGATTCCACATCGTCCTCATGAAAAACCTCATTCTGTGCCGCCTCCACCAGCGCGCCCCCGTAGGTTTCCTTGGAGAGAATCCGATTCTGGTCAGCCATGCGGGCATTATGCCACATCAGCGTCCCGATAATTCCAATGACAGCCACGGCTGTCCCGCCGATTCCCGCCGCAGTCCTCTGCATGCGTTGGCGTTCACGGTTGACCAGACGGTCAAAGCGTACACCCAGCAGGATGGCCGTCAGACGCAGAAAAGCCTTATTGCGGCCAAGTTCAAGAATATTGGCCCCCAGCAGATGCTTCTCGGGAATATTGCGCAGTTCCGAATGGTAACACTCGCGCTCCGGGTGATCGCTCTCCGGTTCTCCCTCCACCACAAAAGGAATGATCCGGTCCACCCTCCCCAGGGATTTAAAATACCGGATTTCATCTCCGACCCATCTGGACGCCGCACTGGCTGTGGAACAGATGACAATCAGGCATCGGGACTGTCGCAGCGACTGCTGCAGCGATTCCTGAAGCTCTACGCCGGCCAGATCCGTCTGGTCTCTGAACACACGCAGATGAGGGTGGACCGCCCCCCGCTCCTTCCGGATCTGTCGGGGCAGCGGATACGTTTCCAGTTTCCGCTGAAGCCATTTTCCCCAGCGGAGATCTCTATGACTGTAACTGATGAACGCATCATAAATCCATTCGTCCATTGTTTCACCCGCTCCTGTATCATTTCACTTTCAGACAGCGTCATTATAGGGAGAATGTCCACCGGAATCAAGCCGAAAGATGAAAGTCCGGACTCTCCGACGGCGTTCACCTATTTGATTTATCTAACACCATAAAAAAACAATCCTGTTTTCCGATCAATAAAGAATTCCACACATAGGGGATTCGATCTTGAAAAAACACAATTGCCGGAAAAACGGACATCTGCTATGATGGATTCATCTCAAAACGCTCCCGCGCAGAGCTGCTCTGCCGGCGGTTTACACGCTGAACGGACAAAGGAGGAAACAATTCCATGAGTATTGATCTCAGTCGTATGCCAAAGCTCGGTTTCGGTCTGATGCGTCTGCCTGAACAGGACGGAAAAATCGATCTGGATCATGTCTGCCGGATGGTAGATGCCTACATGCAGGCCGGAATGAACTACTTTGACACGGCATATGTCTATCACGGCGGCATTTCCGAGAAAATCGTTAAGGAAGCCATTACTGCCCGTTATCCCAGAGACAGTTTCATGCTGGCCACCAAGCTGCCCGCCTGGTGCATGTCCAGGGAAGAGGACCGGGACCGCATTCTGAACGAACAGATGGAACGCTGCGGTGTTGACTATTTCGATTTCTATCTTCTCCATTCGATTGAGGACGGCAGCAACGGCGAAACCTATGACCGTCTTGACTGTTACAACTGGGGACTTGCCAAAAAAGCCGAAGGCAAAATCCGCCATTTCGGCTTCTCCTTCCACGGCAGTCCTGCCTATCTCGAAAAAGTACTGGATGCTCATCCGGAAGTGGAATTCGTACAGATCCAGCTGAACTATGCGGACTGGAACAATCCGGTGGTATGTTCCGGCAAGCTGTACGAAATTCTGAACAGCCGCGGCATCCCCATGGTGATCATGGAACCTGTCAAAGGCGGAACGCTCGCCCATCTGCGTCCGGATCTGGAGGAGATGCTCCGCGCACAGCAGCCGGATCGTTCCATTGCCTCCTGGGCTCTGCGTTTTGTCGGTTCCCTGCCCGGTGTCATGACCATTCTCTCCGGTATGAGCAATTCGGAGCAGATCGCCGACAACATCAGCACCTTCACCCGGTTCGCCCCTCTCACGGATGCCGAAAAGGACCTCCTGCTTCGTGTCCGGGATATCATGCTGGACGTGCCGCAGATCGGCTGCACGGCATGCCGGTACTGCACCGACGGCTGCCCGATGAAAATCGCCATCCCGGATGTCTTCAAAGCCATTAATACGATGCGGCTGTACAATGAGGAATTCCGCCCGAAGAACTTCTACAAGGGACTCCTCACGGAGCACGGACGCGCCAGCGACTGCATCGGATGCGGTCAGTGCGAGAGCGTCTGTCCCCAGCACCTGCCCATCATTGAGCTTCTGAAAGAAGCAGGTGCAAAGCTCGACGCCTGATTCTCTTCCCCCTCTCTGCGGTTCCGAAAGGAGCCGCTTTTTTTCTGCTGATGACAGAAAGAGCTCGGGAAAAACACTCCGGCACATGGCCGTTCACTTCACGGAATCAGAGGGACTGCTGTTCGGACCGGAGCAGAAATTGCCGTACGTGATGCCGGTGACAGACTGTTCATTCTCCCTTTCATGACCTTATCAAAATCCCTTTTGACAGGATAAATACTCATCTGTATAATAACCTCCGAATATCATTTCTGGGAGTGAAATACTTTATGGAAAGCAAGCGTGCTCAGTGGAGCAGTAAACTCGGTTTTATCCTTGCCGCTGCCGGTTCAGCCGTCGGGCTTGGCAATATCTGGAAATTTCCAGGCAGAGCCTATGAAGGCGGCGGCGGATCTTTCCTGCTGATTTATCTGTTGATTGTCATCTTTCTCGGTATGCCCCTGATGCTGACCGAGCTCTCTATCGGCCGGGCCAGTCAGACGAACATTGTGGGGACTTTTAAAAAGCTGGGTTACCCCCGTCATTCCTGGATTGGCTGGTTCGGTGTCCTCGGTGCCTTTTTCATTACCTGCTACTACAGTCACGTAGGCGGCTGGGTTCTTCGCTATGTTTTCAGTTACGCTTTTGAAGCTCCTGAAATCTACCAGAATTCAACCGGCTACTTTTACAACATGCTCGGCTATCATGCAGACGGGACAACGTCCATCCCATGGACAGCCCTTTTCTTTGCCGCCGTCTTCCTGCTTCTCAATGCCGTCATTATTATCCGCGGTGTTGAAGGGGGAATTGAAAAGTTCAACCGGATCGGTATGCCCGCCCTGTTTCTCCTCCTCCTCATCCTCCTGGTTCGGTCCGTCACGCTGAAGGGGGCCGGCGAGGGTGTCCGTTACCTGCTCTCCTTTGACTTTGGAAAGGTGAACATCAATACCTTCTTTTCTGCACTTGGACAGGCCTTTTATTCACTGTCCATCGGCATGGCGATTCTGATCACGTACGGCTCATACCTCTCGAAATCCGAGGATATCTTCAAAAACACTGCCGTCGTCTGCGGCATGGACACTCTGGTCGCCATTATTGCCGGATTTATCATCATCCCGGCCGTATTTGCCACCGTCGGATCCGGTGAGGTTGGAAAAGGCGGCGGATTCGCCTTCGTCTCTCTGGCCGGTGTATTTCAGGAGATGCCCGGCGGGAGTCTGTTCGGCGTTTTCTTCTATCTGCTTCTGCTGTTTGCCGCTCTGACTTCCTGTATCTCCCTGATCGAAAGCGTTGTGGCTTTTCTGACGGAGCAGTTTGGCTGGGCAAGAAAGCAGACCACTCTCATCCTCTGTCTGATCATGTTCCTGATCGGCAGTCTGTATACCTGTTCACAGGCTGCCATCCCGCTGAAAGGAATCTGGTTTGACGGAGTTCATGGCATTACCTTCCCGCCACTGTGTGATTTCATGGAATATCTGACCGACCGGCTCATGATTCCACTGTGCGCGCTGGGCAGCTGCATTTTTGCGGGATGGATATGGAAACCGGAGCATGTCATCACGGAAGTTGAACAGAACGGATCCCCGTTCCGCCTTGCAAAGGTATATACTGTTCTTATCCGGTTTGTTGCACCAGCTGCCATCCTCGCCATCCTGATTCTCAGCATCGTCTCCGGTGTTACCCTCAGCTGACTCTGATTCATCCGGATAAAAAAAGCAGGCAGAACATTCTGCCTGCTTTTTTTATCCGGACTATTTTTTCACGATTTTTACAATACCGTTCACCGCATCGCGGCACAGGTAAATCAGCATAATAACGCAGTTTACCGGAATGCAGGAATACAGCCATTTGGTACTGATCTTGAGAATCGGAGTAAACTGAACAGCCTTATTCACCAGCTGGACGGAATAGTACAGCAGCGTGGCAATAAAGATGATACCCAGCACAGTAATAAACAGATTCAGAAAATCCACCCATTTCTTTCCCGCATACTTTTCCTGCAGCAGTTCCACACGGAAGTGACCGCCGTCACGCATGATCTCTGCGGAAGCGGAAAAAATCATCCAGGCCATCATCATCTCGACAATTTCATCGGTCCATGAAATCTGGAAATGAACCGGTGTAAAGCGAATGATGACGCGGAACAGGAGGACAACCGCAATTCCGACGCAAAGGAGAACCACGACAGCCTTTAAAATGGAGGAAAGAATCTTATCCAGCGTTTTAAGGACGCTCAAACACGTTTTCATATTTCTTCCCTCCTAACCCAGGAATTTCGGCAACACCGTCGAAATCGGCGGCCAGTAGGCACACAGGAGCAGGACAAGGAGGATCCCGATGACATAGGGCAGCACGCCCTTGGAGAGCTTCATCAGCGGAACATTCGTAATTGAGCTGACCGCATAGAGACTCATGCCCACCGGCGGCGTCAGAAGGCCGATCATGGAAGCCAGAATCATAATCACGCCGAACTGGACATAGTCCATGCCGATCATGTCAATAATAGGCAGGAAAATCGGAGTGGCAATCAGGATGACCGCCGTACCCTCGAGGAACATGCCAAGGACGATCAGCACGAGGAGAATCAGCGCAATCAGGACGTTCGGATTGCTGCTGAGCGTCAGCAGGCCTTCAATCACCTGATTCGGGATCTTTTGGTGAATCATGAAATAGGCCAGGAAATTGGCGATGGCAATGATGAACAGCGTTTTGCAGCTGGTAATCATGCTGTCATAGATAATGGAGACAAGCTTCTTCAGAGTCAGCTGACGATAGACAACACCGCTCAGGAACAGCGCATAAAACGTGGCCACAATTGCTGCCTCAGTTGCAGTAAAGAAACCGCCCCAGATACCGCCGATGATAATGACAACCGTCAGAAGTGACGGGATCGCATCCACCAGATACTTGATTCTGAGATTCCACGGCATTCTCTCGGAAACCGGGAAACCTTTCCGCTTGCTGGTTACGTATACCGCCACCGCCATGGCCAGTGCCATCAGCAGGCCGGGAGCAAAACCGGCTGCAAACAGCTTGGCCACGCTGACACTGGTCACGCTTGAATAGACAACAAACGGAATGGACGGCGGGATGACCGGCCCGATGGTCGAACTGGCCGCCGTGATGGATGCACTGAAAGTATGATCATATCCGGCATCATCCATGGCTTTCATTTCGATCATGCCCAGACCTGCCGCATCTGCAACGGCAGCGCCGCTCATGCCGGAGAAAATCACGCTCGAGAAGATATTGACCTGTCCAAGTCCGCCCGGCCAGTGGCCGACCATTGCTTTGGCAAAATTGAAAATACGGTCCGTAATGCCGCCCGTATTCATGAGATTTCCTGCGAGGATAAAAAACGGAATGGCCAGCAGCGTAAATCCTGTGGTCCCGTTGTAGATTCTTTGCGCCATAACCGGAAGAATCCGACCGAATCCGAGTGCAGCAAATACTGCTTCACTCGTAATGCCCATTGCGATGGCAACAGGCACGCCTATCAGCATCAGACCGACCAGTATGACACAGACGATTAATGCAATCATCCCATGGTCCTCCTCTGTCTATCCGGCCAATGCACCGGGCATTCGCCGAAACCTGTGCTTGAAAGAAGAAGAGGACGGCCTGCGCCGCCCTCCACTGTTAAAAAATCTGATTACTGCGGACGGGCTTCATCAACCATCTTCAGGAACTTGGCCATATCCTCAGCGCTGCCCTCATACTCGGCAACACGATCCCACGCCGGCTGCATGGCAGCAGCAAAATCCGCCATGTTTACCTCGGAGACGGTCATGCCGGCATCCTTCAGCTTCTGAATATAGTCCGCTTCAGAGGACTGAACCTCGTTACGCATCTGGTCACGGGCAATCGCATGTGCTTCCTGAATCCAGCCGCGCTGCTCATCCGTCAGGCCTTCCCACCAGGCATTGTCAACCGTCAGGTTAACGCTCTCCCAGGTGTGACGGGTCAGAGAGAGATATTTCTGCTCAGCTTCCCACATGCTGTTGTTGTAGATGGTCGAAAGCGGATTCTCCTGTCCGTCAACCGTCTTCTGCTTGAGGGCGGTGATCAGCTCAGAGAACGCAACCTGCTCAACCTGGGCACCGAGAGCCTCGAAGCAGGCGACTTTCTGGATCTCACTGGGGGTGCGGATCTTCAGACCCTTTACATCGGCAGGGGTCTTCACGTCCACTTTGGAGTTGGTGAGGCAGCGGAAGCCGTAGTCCCAGCCGCCGAGATTGTGCAGTCCCTTGCTCTCGAGAACACCGTCGCTGACCCACTCGGCGAACGGTCCGTCAATGACGGCATAGGCATGTGCATAGCTGTCAAAGACATAGGGAGCCGTGACAAGCGCGTAACGGATGTCATACTTGTCAAGAGAGCCCTGGGAAACGAGGCACATCTGGATTGCGCCAATCTGGGTCTGCTCAACCATTTCCTTGGCATTGCCAAGAGCGCTGTTTCCCTGAATATCAACAGTAAAAGTACCGCCGGAAAGTTCTTCAAGTTTTGCCTTGAAGGTTTCAGCCGCACTGGTTACGGGCTCGCCGGGAGCACCGAAATGAGCAAGCGTAATGGTCTCTGCCATAGCCGTTGCCGCAAGCAGCAGAACGAGAGAAAGAACAACCGCGAAGACTTTCTTCATAACTCTACCTCCTGTAATAGACAAGGAAAAAACTCCCTTGTGATGGGGTGAATTATAGTCCTATGCTGACAATTCGTCAACGCTTTCCAGGCAATCAATAGCACAAATTTAAGTTTATCCTTAATATTTTGCACCCTGAATCGTTCCTGCCGGCGGACGTTCATTTCCCGGAGGGCTGCATTTCACTGACAATTGCCGACCCGATGATCAGTACTGCCCCGATCAGATTCAGCAGGCTGAGCGGTTCGTGCAGAAGTACTGCAGAAAACAGCAGCGCGGAAACCGGATCAATATAGCTGAACACCGCGATCGACTGAATGCCCAGCCCGTCCATGCTTCCAAAGTACAGCGCATAGGCTATGCCGGTATGCACAATGCCCACGATCAGCAGAAGAAGAATCTGTACAGGTCCCATGCCCTCACCACTGAATCCGCCGGTTATGCACAGATACGGGATCATCACAAGTCCGGCTGAAAGCAGTTGAACGGTTGTCCTCCGAGTGGCCGGAATGCCCCGGATCTTCTTATTCAGTATGACGACGCAGGAATAAAAACATGCTGCACCCAGTCCAAGAAGGATTCCCTGAAAATGACCCTCAGCCGGGACTCTGTCTCCGATCACCCCGGAAACCAGAACCATTCCCAGAATGGACAGCGCCGCGCAGAGTGCTTTCCTGCCCGTCAGCTTTTCATGGAAAATCAGGGGCGACAGAAGGACGACGATCGTCGGTTCCATGTAGTAGCAGAGTGTCGCTGCTGCAATCGTCGTATATCTGTACGCCTCAAACAGCAGAATCCAGTTGATCCCGATCATTCCGCCTGTCAGGGCGAGCAGAAGAAGTGTCCGAAACAGCGGGCGCTCCGCTGTCTCCTTTCCAGGGATGCGGACAAAAGTCAGGAGAAACAGGCCGCCGAGAATGCCGCGTGCGCAGGCCAGCGCCGCAGAGGGAAGAGGGATAAATCGTCTGAAGATGCCGATCGTTCCGAAGATCAGCATGGAGAATATAAACATGATCAGGGAACTGTGATTCTGTGAATTTGTCATTCATCTGTCTCCATTCATCCGGATAACGTCCGACCGGAATCGGTCCAGCCCGTTTCTTCCTTTTCAGATACGCCGAAAGGGGCGTTGAGATGCCGGCATTCTACCTGCCTTCTGACAATTTGTCAAGCTTCACCGGGGGGATTCTCTGCTGATACCGGCTGAGCCGCATTGCCTGTTTCAGGAAGCAGGACCGGGATAAAACTCCAGGTTCTTTTCGTCTTCATCTGTGAGAGGCACGTGTTCCGCAATGCAGCTGCATCAGCAGGCACGGCTGCCATCGGCCTCTCCACGAAACAACAGAAAGGATGATTTTTCATGATGAAACGATTTGTTCTGATAATTGCCCTGATTTTTTCCCTGACCTCGGCGCTCGCTCTCGCCGAAACCACAATCACCGTCAGTGGAACCGGTGAAACCCAGATCAGTGCGGATACCGCTGTCATCTCACTCGGTGTCAGTGCGCAGAACAAGGATGTTCTGGCCGCTCAGCAGCAGGTCAACGAAAGCATTGCCTCCATCCGGAAAGCCCTCATCGACAGCGGAATCCGGGAGGAGAACATCAATACCGAATACATAAACATTTATGCCATCTATGATTATGCAAACAATCAGGAACAGATTGCTGCATACAACGCCAGTTCCACTCTGGCAGTAAAAGTAACCGACATGGACAGGATCGGTGCCCTGATCGACGCTGCCTTTGCCGCCGGTGCCAACACACTGAACGGAATCACCTTCTCCGCCTCTGACACGGACGCTGCGCAGGCTGAATCTCTCCGTATGGCCGTTGCCGATGCAAAGAAAAAAGCGGAGGTTCTGGCTGAAGCCTCCTCGCTCAAAATCACCGGTATTTCCTGTATTTCCGACAGCAGCGTATACAGCTACAGCAACACCGTCGGAAACTTTTCTGCCAGAGCCATGGATACAGCCGCTTCAGGAAAAGCTGAAACCGTTGTTCAGGCTGCAAAACTGGTCGTCTCCGCTACCGTCTGCATTACGTACCACGCCGAATAATCTGCCATTGCAAAAATCCCCGCACGAAGGCGGGGATTTTTTTTATCGTATTATGGTCTGCGTCCTGTGCCAGGTCCTGTCACGGGTTTTGTATGTCTGCGCTGCGTCGGGGATTCCTTCGTGGATCCGACGCCGGGATTGCGGACCGGAGGTCTGGGCACCAGAGGCTTTGACTCCATATTCCGACGGACAGATTCCGCTGTATCCGACGCCGAAGCAGGACGGACAACGTTCGTTCCGGCGGACTGCCTTGAATGGGACGTATAGGATGACTGCGAGCCATGATAAACCGGCTGGTGCTGCCGGCCGGGTTTCGGAGGCGCAGCATGTGTTTTCGGGCGGGTACTTGTCTTCGATTCCTGCGGGAACATCAGGTCAAAGATGGAACCGAGTGCAGACTGCTGCGGTGCAGGCCGGCTGACCGGCGTTCTGAACAGAGCGGAAAACAGATCCGGCTGCGACCAGCGCACGATACCGTCCATCTGATTGACTGCGGACAGGGTGCGAAGCACCGCCGCCGCCTCAGGCAGCAGCGCTCCCCTTGAATTGAAAACCTGTTTCGTGGCATAGCGGCCAAAGTCCACATAGGCATCCTTTCGGTCACAGACGGATATATTCATTCCGTATTCACTCAGGACCTCGGAAACCGTCACGGCCTGTGTCCGTGTCAGATTCTGTGCCACGACCACCGGCACGGCATCAATCATGGCACCCGCACTGGTCAGCGTATAGCCCAGCATATCCCGAAGGACTTCCCTGCACAGTGCCTTTGTGCATTCTCCCTTGTCGACCAGAATCACCCGGTACTGCGCATCTGCCGGAATGACCGGTTCGGGTGCCGGAGACACTGTTCTTTTCACCGGTTCCAGACGGGTTCCGCACGAAGGGCAGAAATTTGCCGGACCGGTAATCTGAAAACCGCAATTGGGGCAAAATGGCATACTGATACCTCCTTTTCAGATATCCTGTTCTGTCAGCCGGCATCTTTCCGATGCCCGGATTTTCCGTGCCGAAGCCCGGCAGACACTCTTTCAGACAACTGCCTTCCTCTCTGAAAAGCAGCTGCGGTACGGCTTCTGGGGAGTGCCGGAGACTCATGCAGGACAGACGTTATTTTTTATCCAGGTAGGCAACGGCCGAAAGAGCGGCCACATTTCCCTCTCCTGCTGCCTTGATATACTGGAACGGCTGACCGGTTACATCGCCGCAGGCAAAGCATCCTGGAATGTTGGTAGCCATCTGGCGGTCTACCTTAATGAATGTTCCGTCGGTCAGCTCCAGACCGGGAACCAGCTGTCCGGGGGAGATGCTCTCGCGAAGGACAAAGACGCCGTCAACCGGATAAGCATTCTCACGAGTCACGACACGACGCTTTCCATCCTGTTCATCAATGGAAATTACCGCCTCACGGATCACACGAACGGAATCCGGCAGTTCCGGATCATCGCGGTACATGGGAAAATACAGAACCTCACTGCATACCTCTGAGAGGAATCTGGCCTCCGCTTCCTCGCTGCGGCTGTATCCGACGACCGCTGTAACCTTATTTCTGTAAAGCGGTGCATCACAGGTCGCACAGTAACTGACGCCGCGTCCGAGGAGCTGCTCCTCACCGGGCAGAGGCTTGCCGGCGACAACACCGGATCCGAGAATCACCGTACTTGATTCATAGATTTCTTTTCCGCCCTGCAGCGCAAAATAATCACCCATCGCGTAAATGCTGGCAATGCGGTCCTCGGTAATGGCAATCTCCATACTGTCAAGATGTGCTTTCAGCGCGTTTGCCAGATCCTGTCCGGCTATTTCCGGAAATCCCGGATAGTTGTAAATGGCATGTGCTTTCACCATCTTGGTGCTCAGGGATGGGCTTCCGATAAGCAGTACCGATTTATTCCGAATTTTGGCCGTGATAGCTGCGGAAACGCCGCCGGGGCCGGTACCAATAATAGCAATATCATATCTCGCCATAAATATAGTCTCCTTATTTCCGCTAAAAGATTTTCTGGTCTGTTTCTCCTTTTCAGCACCTCCATTGTATACGAATATGCGAATTACGGTCAAGCAGAAAATGGATTCATTTCAGTTGCCGTTTCTGTGCTGTCCTCTTCATTCCGAAAAGAAGCCGGCTGATCTGCCGGGGAAAACGAGACCCGCCGCGTCCAAAATTTGTCTATTGACAAAAAGCAGATCAGTATGCTAAAGTAATGCCATCAAACCGCTGAAGGAAGAGGAGTAGACAGATTTCATCCTGTCTTAGAGAGCCGCTGCTGATGGAAATGCGGCACAGGAAATCTGCTGAATGGGCTTCCCGAGGGCTCTGTCAACAGGCGCGCCTTATTAGACAGAGACGGGACGCAGACCCGTTATCAGGCTGCACCGTATGTCAGTACGGGATAAGCGGGCTTCGGCCAATATGAGTGGCACCACGGAAAGATTTTTCCGCCTCATGTTCTGTAGAGGAACATGAGGCGTTTTTCTTTTCTCCCACCCCGGACGCTTACCCGTATACTTCCCCAATTTTCATTATTATCAGGAGGTATACCCATGAAACGCACAATCGCTGTACTGCTCACGCTCGCTCTTGTTCTTTTCGCCGCTTTCGCATCCGCAGAGTCCTATACGGTAGGGATTGGTCAGTTTGCCGAACACGGATCCCTTGACAACTGTCGTACCGGTTTTCTTGACGGTCTGGCCTCAGAGGGCATTGTCGAGGGACAGAACCTGACCGTCCTGTACGAAAACGCACAGGCCGATATGGGAATTACCCAGCAGATTGCTGCACAGTTTGCCGCGAAGCCCGTTGATCTCATGGTAGGCATTGCCACACCTATGGCTCAGGCCTGCTTCAATGCCGCCGATGGAAAGATTCCGGTCATCTTCAATGCCGTTTCCGATCCGATTGCCAGCGGCTTTGTCCATGCCGACGGCACCAATGCCGGAAATGTCACCGGCGTTTCGGATGCCCTGCCGGTAGGCGCACAGCTGGCCACCATCCGCGCCATGCTTCCGGATGCCAAAAATATCGGTATTCTCTATACGACCTCTGAAACCAATTCCGTTTCTACCATTGAAACGTATAAGTCTCTCGCCGGTGATTACGGATTCACCATCGTGGAAATGGGCATCTCCACCTCTGCTGACATTCCTCTGGCACTGGATGCGCTCCTGCCTAAGGTGGACTGCCTCTCCAACCTGACGGACAACACCGTCGTTCAGGGACTTGCTCTTGTCCTTGACAAAGCCACTGCTGCCGGAAAGCCGGTTTTCGGTTCTGAAGTGGAGCAGGTGAAAAACGGCTGCATTGCCGCAGAAGGACTTGATTATATCCAGCTGGGCAAACAGTGCGGCATCATGGCGGCAAAAGTCCTCAAGGGCGAAACGACCGCAGATGCCATTCCGTATGAAATCATTACAGAGCCCAGCCTCTATGTCAATGATGCCGTTCTCGCCAGCTTCGGCATCACACTGAACGACGAGCTTGCCGCACGTGCCAGTTCGGTCAAGTAAGTTTCCCGTCTCTCCCGTAACCAGTTTTCAACAGGGGCTTTCCGCCCCTGTTTTCACACTTTCAGATCATTTTTCTTTGGAGGAACAAATCCATGGCTCAGGTAATCGGTGTTCTTGAACAGGGGTTCATCTACGCCATTCTGGCTCTAGGCGTCTACATTACTTTCCGCATTCTGGACTTCCCGGACATGTCCGTGGATGCCACTTTTCCTCTCGGCGCCGCAATCACGGCGGTGATGATTTCAAACGGGTTCCATCCATGGCTCGCACTCCCTGTCTCCCTGCTGTGCGGAGCGGCAGCCGGAGCCATAACGGGTCTCATTCACGTCAGACTGCATGTGCGTGATCTTCTTTCCGGCATCATCGTCATGACAGGCCTGTACTCCATCAATCTGCACATTGCCGGCAGAGCCAATGTTCCTCTTTTCACTTTTGAAACCATGTTCAAAAACAGTTTCGTGTCCGGGCTCTCTCCCGAGATGCAGGCGTATTTCCCGGTCATCCTGCTGTGCATCCTTGCCATTGTATGCAAGATCGTCATGGATCTGTATCTTTCCACCCGTTCCGGCTTCCTGCTCAAAGCCACGGGCGACAACCCGACGCTGGTTGCCTCTCTGGCCAAGGACAGTGGAAAAGTTAAAATTCTGGGACTGTCCATCGCCAACGCGCTGGTTGCGCTTTCGGGCAGCATTATGTGCCAGTATCAGCGGTACTTTGACATCTCCATGGGAACCGGAACACTGGTTCTTGCCGTCGCCTCCGTTATCCTCGGCATGCAGCTCCTGCGCGGGCTTCACCGTCTGCGGGCCACTACCGCTGTCATCATCGGCTCAGTTCTCTATAAGGCCTGCGTAGCGCTCGCACTCTCCCTCGGACTTTCTCCCTTTGATCTCAAGCTCATCACGGCCGCGCTGCTCCTTGTCATCATTGTCGTCGGCGGAAAGAACAGGAAGGTGAAACTGCATGCTTGAACTTACCGGAATTGTCAAAATTTATCAGGGTGGAACGGTCAATGAAACCTGCCTTTTTGACGATTTCTCCCTCACCGTTCCTGATCATCAGTTCGTCTGTGTCGTCGGCTCCAATGGTTCCGGCAAAACCTCTCTTCTGAATATCATCTGCGGATCCATCCCGATCGACAGAGGAGCTGTCAGAATCGGAGGCAAAAATGTCACCCGCCTCCCCGAGTATAAACGTCACCGGATTATCGGCCGGGTGTATCAGGACCCCTCCAAGGGAACCTGTCCATCCATGACCATTCTTGAAAATATGTCGATGGCCGACAACAAAGGAAACCCGTTTGACCTTCGTCCCTGCGTAAACCGGAAGAAAAGCGAGCACTACCGGGCAATGCTCTCGGAACTTGGTCTGGGGCTTGAGGACAAAATGGGCATCAAAGTCGGAAATCTGTCCGGCGGCCAGCGTCAGGCACTTGCTATGGTCATGACAACCATGACCCCCATCGAGTTTCTGATTCTCGATGAGCATACCGCTGCACTGGACCCCAAAACGGCTGAAATCATCATGCAGCTCACCGGGCGCATCGTCCGTGAAAAAAAGCTGACCACCATCATGGTCACCCATAACCTTCGCTATGCCGTCGAATATGGTGACCGGCTTCTTATGATGCACCAGGGGCATTGCGAGATGGATGTGGCCGGCCAGGAACGTCAGTCGCTCCGGGTTGAGGAACTTCTGGCAAAATTCAATGAAATATCCATCGAATGCGGAAACTGAAGATTTCCCCGTCAGCTGCCCGCCGTATTGCAACCGGAAAGACCGGAGTTTTTTCCCTGACCGGACCCGGTCCGCAGGCAGATTTACAGAACCGATTTTGAACATTTGGAGGAACAGATGCAGATTCATTATGCAGTTTCAAAAAAGTTATTTTCCCTGTTGCTGATACTCTTTCTGCTGACTGCGCACGCACTGGCCGAGAACTACAGTCCGCTGGAGATTGGCTGCGATCCGGATTTTGCGATGGAAATAGATCAGCTTTCCAAGGAACGGGAAGAGGTATGGAACGATTACCGCAACAGCATGCTCTCGAACCCTGTAATGCAGCAGGAAAGCGCGGCATCTGCCATGACCTTTGGTGACGCTGTTATGCGCTATTATGTGAAAGTAATCGGCAGTAAGCCTCAGGAAGGGTATCCGCTGTATATTGCCATGCATGGCGGCGGCAGTTCTGACACGCCGGATATGAATGATGACCAGTGGAATGACATGAAAAGCTACTACGCCGATGTGGACTGCGGTGTATATGTTGCAGTCAGAGGTGTCCGCGATACCTGGGATACGCATTTCAACCCGGAATCCTACCCCCTGTATGACCGCCTCATCCAGTACATGATCCTTTTACATGATGTCAATCCTAACCGGGTGTATCTGGAGGGCTTCTCGGCCGGCGGAGACGGTGTATATGCTGTTTCCCCCCGCATGCCGGACCGCTTTGCTGCAGTCAACATGAGTTCCGGTCATCCGAACGGCATTCCGCTGTATAATCTGTACAATCTTCCGATTCAGCTTCAGGCCGGAGAATATGATACCGATTATAATCGCAACACTGTAACCGCAGAGTATGGAATGCAGCTGGATTCCCTTCAGCTGGACTACGGTGGATTCGAGCACCGTACGCTGATTCATACCGACTGCGGACATAACTACAATGACTGGGGCCGCGATCCGATTCCGGTCATGCGTGATCCCACCCAGTGGCTTCTGAATGGTGACCGGTCCAGTGAAGACGTCGACAGTTTCCCGCCTGATTATATGAACGCCTTTGTCCGTAACCCACTCCCTTCAAATGTCATGTGGGATCTGAGTACCCGGGCCAACACACGGGAAACCGAGACCTTCTACTATCTGAGCGCTCCATACGAGACAAACATGGGTTTTATCACTGCAATGTATGACAGAACACTGAACGTACTCTATATTCAGTCAAATGATCTGAACGGTCCGTTCAGTCTGCTTCTGAACGAAAACATGGTGGATTTTTCTCGCCCGATCTCACTTCAGGTAAACGAGAATATTACAGATCTGGTCATTACACCGGATCGGGCCATTCTTGTCGCGACCACCTATGACCGCGGAGACCCGTTTTATCAGTTTGAGGCAGAGCTCCATTTTGATGCCTCCGGCAATCTTATGTATTGAATTCTTTCATCCGGAACCACCGTTCCGGATTTTTTTTATTCCGGAATAATCCGAATGATAAAAAATCGAAATCCGGTGCCAGCGTTTGTTCCGGTTCGTATAAACGGATGTAAGACAACAAACACTCACTCTTTGGAGGTTTATCATGAACGAGGAACTCAAAAACGTACAGATGCTTGACGATGTTGAAATGAATGAAGCTGCTGGCGGCGCCGGTCAGGCCCGCTGGATCACCTACACCATCAAGCGCGGCGACACACTGGGCAAGATTGC
>CACXHF010000339.1 GCA_902767305.1 uncultured Eubacteriales bacterium | reverse complement strand
TTCTTGCAGAGTACACCAAGCTGACTGAGCTGCTCATCTGTCGGCCCGCCGGTATAGTGGCGGATGGAACAGCGTTTCCGGACCGCATCCTGCCATTCAGGCGAAATATTCAGTTCAAACATGATCTGTCTCCTTGATATTTGTTCGATGTATAATCTAGCACGCTGAAGGGGTGCTGTCAATGTCTTTTTGTCTTCGGAAGTTGCTGCTGCGGAAATGCAGCAAAGAGGGTATCTGTCTGTTCAGTCCGGTGGAAGAACAAATTCAGGCTTTAAGAACAACACTTTTCTGGCCAAGAACATCTTCCAGGGCTGAGACCAGTTCGCCAGAGGGGTGAACGCGCAGAGATTCGGCTGCTTTCAGCGTCGAGCGTGTGTTGCGGATAAAGAGAATCACATCGTTCTGTCCCGGGTGATTACTCAGAATTGGCCGGATATAGGAGATTGCACTCTGATCCGGCAGGGAAAGCCAGACTCTGACCGGACGACCATCAGACGCAAGTACAGGTGCAGGTGTTCCGGCAGTCCCGGAATCTGTGCTCCCGCTTTTCTCGGTACTCGCCGGGATTTCCGTTATCGGGTTTCTGCCGTTTTCTGAGAAAACAGAATCCGGTTTTTTCGGGCGGATATTCAGTTTTTTCAGTTCCTGATTGGAATACATGGGTTCTACCGAATCAAGAAGGAGCTTTGGTGCCTCCTCTTCGTGGATGGACAGTCGGCCGGATAGAATTACTGGTATATCGGTGGTAAGTTTTCCAGATAGCCGTTCGTAGACTTTCGGAAAGACTATTACCTCCATTGTTCCGGTCAGATCCTCCAGCTGTGCGAAAGCCATGAGGGCACCGGCTTTGGTGCTGGTCTGCCGGACTTCGGTGACAAGACCGCCCATCTGTACGCGAAGACCATCCGATGAAAGACCGTGATCAGGTGCTTCGATGAGGGAGGCCAGACGGGCAGTGCTGAAGGGCAGAACGGAAAGGGAATCGGAATAATCGCTGAGCGGATGACCGGAGATGTAGAGTCCTGTCACGCTTTTTTCAAGAGAGAGGCGCTCTTTCGAATCGAAGTCCGGGATATCGGGCAGTTCGGGCTTCAGTTCGTCAAAGGCCTGATCCTCAAACAGAGAGAGCTGCCCGCTGATGATACTTCGACGGTTTTTGGCAGCACCCTCAAGTGCCCGCTCATAAACGGCATACAACTGAGCACGGTTTGCCCCTGTACAGTCAAAGGCGCCTGAGAGAATAAGAGATTCCACAGCACGTTTATTGACCAGGTCTGAACTCATTCGGGAGCAGAAACTGTAAATGTCAGAATAAGGGCCTGCCAGTTTTCGCTCTGCAATAATGGAATCAATAGCCCGTTCGCCGCAGGATTTCACAGCTCCAAGACCAAATCGGATGCCGGCTTTTCCGTCCTCCTCATCTACGGAGAATGTGCACTGACTCTTATTGATATCAGGCGGGAAGATGGGAATGCCGTTGGAACGGCAGTATTCAAGATATCCGGCCATCTTGTCCGGTGCGCCGACAACCGAGTTGAGGATGGCAGCAAAGAACTGAATGGGGTGATGGCATTTGAGCCAGGCAGTCTGGATAGCCACTACACCATAGGCGGCGGCATGAGATTTGTTGAAGGCATAAGAGGCAAAAGCGGTCATCTCGTCAAAGAGCTTATTTGCCACCTCTTCAGAAACGCCATTGCGGACACAGCCGGGAACGATGACTTCACCGTTTTCGACCAGTCCGTGAATGAAAATCTCTCTCTCCTTGGCCATGACATCGTGTTTTTTCTTGGCCATGGCGCGTCTGACAAGATCACTGCGGCCATAGGAATAGCCGGCCAGATCCCGTACGATCTGCATAACCTGTTCCTGATATATTATGCAGCCGTATGTGACGGAGAGGATTGGTTCAAGCTTCTCATGCAGATACCGGATCTGCTGCGGATTTTTACGGTTGGCAATATAAGTAGGGATTGAATCCATGGGACCGGGACGGTAAAGGGAAATGGCAGCAATGATGTCCTCAAAATTCTGCGGCTGCATGTTCATGAGAAAACTGCGCATGCCGCTGGATTCCAGCTGGAATACGCCATCCGTCTGTCCGGCTGAGATCATGGAATAGACATCCGGATCATTCATGGGGATATCCAAACTGTTGAGATTTAAGCCCTTTTCCCGGAGCAGTGAAAGTGTGTCCCGGATAACCGTCAGCGTCCGCAAACCCAGAAAGTCTACCTTAAGGAGTCCGAGACGTTCAATGATGCCCATAGGATACTGGGAGGTGATGACATCATCGTTTCGCTGCAGAGGAATGTATTCCGTCAGCGGCTTGTCCGTGATGAGAACGCCGGCTGCATGGGTGGAGGTGTGTCGGGGAAGTCCCTCCAGCTTTCTGGACATATCAATGAGCCGGCGGATTCGCAGGTCGTCGGCATACTGCTTTTTGAGATCCGGTGAAACTTCCAGTGCGTGGTCCAGGGTCATACCCAGTTCATAGGGGATCAGTTTGGTCAGAGCGTTTACCTCAGAGATGGGATAGCCGAGGACACGGCCGACATCCCGGACAACGGCGCGTGCGGCCATGGTTCCGAATGTGATAATCTGACTGACATGGTCCTGACCGTATTTATTGGCCACGTAATCGATGACTTCCTGCCGCCGCTCATAGCAGAAATCAACGTCAATATCGGGCATGGAAACGCGTTCCGGATTAAGAAAACGTTCAAAGAGCAGGTTGTAACGAAGCGGGTCCAGCTGAGTGATGGAAAGGCAGTAGGCAACAATGGAACCGGCACCGGAACCGCGGCCCGGACCAACGACGATCCCACGCGACCGGGCGTGGCGGATAAAATCCCAGACGATGAGAAAATAATCCACATAGCCCATGCGGGAAATGACAGACAGCTCATAGTCAAGTCGTTCCCGGGCTTCCGGACGAACGGGCTGATAACGTGCAGTCAGTCCCTGTTCGCAAAGTCTGCGGAGCATGGCTTCACTGCTTTCTCCGTTTTCAGTGGGAAAACGGGGCAGTTTGGTTTCACCGAAAGTAAAGGAGACGTGGCAGCGCCGGGCAATTTCTTCTGTCCTTTCGATAGCATCGCCCAGTTCCGGGAACAGAGCACGCATTTCCGACTCGCTTTTGATATAAAGCTGATCGGTATCCTGGTGCATCCGGTTCTCATCTTCCAGCGTTTTTCCGGTCTGGATGCACATGAGAACCTCCTGTGCCTCTGCATCCTCCCGGATCAGATAATGACAGTCATTTGTGACGATCATGGGAATGTCTGTTTCTCGGGAGAGGCGGATCAGGAGGGGAAGAATACGTCGCTGATCAGGCAGACCGTGATCCATGAGTTCAATGAAATAATTGCCTTTTCCGAAGACTTCTTCCATTTCCCGCGCATGAGCGACGGCGTCATCGAAGCGTCCGTCCAGCAGAAGCTGGGCAATCCGTCCGGAAAGGCAGGCAGAACTGGCGATGAGGCCGTCATGGTATTTGCGCAGCAGACGAAGGTCTACCCGGGGTTTGTAGTAATAACCTCGAATAAAGCTTTCACTGACCAGTTTGATGAGATTCTGGTACCCTTCCTGCGTTTCGCACAGGACGATCAGGTGATTGGTCGCGCGGGGACCGTTGGAAGCGGTTTTTTCGTCCATGTTCGGACACAGGTAAAGTTCACATCCGATGACCGGATGGATGCCCCGTTTTTCCGCTTCTGTATAAAAATCCACGACGCCGTAAAGTGCACCGTGATCGGTAATGGCACATGCATCCATTCCCAGCTCTCTGACCCGGTCCAGCATCGCGGTGATCCGGTTGGCACCGTCCAGAAGACTGTATTCACTGTGCATGTGCAGGTGTGCAAAAGCCATGGAAAACCTCCTAAAGGTCTTTTTGTCAGAAAGGGTTCGCCTTTGTCCGATAAGACCGGAACGACACATCCGCAGGAATGCATGTCTGTTGACAGCCGTCAGTGTATATCTGATTACAGAACCTGCTGTATTGTCTCTGCAGGCAGGCGATTCACTGGTTCAGCAAACTGGATGGTCGTAATAATCGGAAGAAAGGAGGCAGGCAGCATCCGGGTTTCGAAGATGAGATGCTGGCTGGGGTCCCAGGTTTCATAGACATACCAGTCTTCATTGCCGGTCATGGACTCAATTATGGCCCGGTAGCTGATAAATGTTCGGCCGCCGAGCGTACGCGGTCGAACCAGGTCGCAGCCTGACTGCATGTAGAAACGTACCATATCAAGATGCGTACAGTCCTCAATGCTGTCCCTTTCCTCGTTTGGATAGCAGTAAATATAGAAGGAATCCTGTTCATTTCCCAGAGCAAGAGTAAGCCGTGAGCTGCCGGCTTCTGTTAAATCGCTGAGCGAAAAATTTCCGGGAACCTGCAGAGAAAATCCGAATGGCGTGAGATCAATGGTCTGTCCATCCCGAAGAGCAGCTGGGTGTTCTTCCAGGTTGTCGGTGAAAATGAAGAGACCTATCAGAAGAAAACCGAGGAGAAGTCCGGCAGATGCCATGAGGAGACAGTTGAGGATATCGCTTTTCAGTATCTTTTTTATTTTCATGATTCAATTTTAATGACTTTGCGTTTTCTTGTCAATTGACCGCTATGTAAAGATCGGGCGGGGTTTCCCGATACCGGAATGTGCAAAGACTGAGGAACGTATCGGGCAAAACGGAGAAAAAGCGGAAACTTCCTTGAAACAGATTTTTATAGGTGTTACAATGAATCGCGATTTGGCCGAAATCTGAATACAGGCAGGACAAATAGGGGGATGGGGGTTCCGCTCTGTCCGCCGCCGGGAGGAGGAAAGCAGATGGCGATTGTACAGTTTGATGACGGCATTGCGATGAACGATGCAACACCGGTGGATAATCTGTTTATCTCGGAGTATATGCTTCGCGCTCCCGGTGATTATGTCAAGGTTTACCTGTATGCTCTGATGCTCTGTCATCATCCGAGAGAACGACAGAGCATGGAAGCGCTGGCAAAAGATCTGGATATGAATTCAGAGGACCTGGAAAAGGCATTCCGTTACTGGGTGCGTGAGGGACTGGTACGTCAGACCGGCGACAACCCGGTCAGGTATGCCGTGCTGACGGCTTCGCAGGTTGCTTTTAACCGTGCGACAAATCCAGGTGAACAGGTTTATAACCGCCGATTCACTGAGGAAGTGCAGCGGGTAATGGGAAAGCAGGTGCTCTCGTTCCAGGATCTGCAGAAGATCTATGACTGGGTGGATGTACTGGATTTGCCCGAGGAGGTAGTGATCATGCTCCTCCAGAACGAACGCAAGGCGAGCAAGGGACGCGTTTCCATTGCCATTGCGGACAGCCGCGCCAATGAGTGGGCAAAAGCCGGCGTACGGACCGTGGAGGATGTGGAAAAAATGATCATCCTTGGCAAAGAACGGGAACGGGAACTGCAGAAGCTTCTGGCCCGGCTTGGACAGCGGCGGGCGGCAAGTCTGGATGAAAAGGAACTGTATCGGAAATGGCTGGATGACTGGGGATTTACAGCAGAAGCCGTGCAGGAGGCCTGCCGCGAAACCACAAAAGGGACTCCGACAATGGCATATCTGGACGGAATACTGATGCGTCAGCATCAGATGGGCTGGCATGATGTCAAGGCTATCCAGCAGGGAATGTCCCAGCAGCGTACAGTCCGCGACTTTGCCAAACAGGTGCTTCAGGGGCTCGGACGTGCCGGAAGCGTGCCGTCGGATGATGATCTTGGGTATGTTATTGAATGGCAGGAAAAAGGATATGAAGATGCCTTTGTACTCTATGCAGTGAGGGCTGTGCACCGTCGGCTCAATCATGCCGGAATGGATGAAGTGGATAATCAGCTCAGCCGCTGGGTAGAAAAAGGACTGGGGTCTGCCACTGCCGTACAGCTTGAAGCGGAACGGACAAGAACAAGGAATCAGTTCCTGCGGGAAGTTTTTGAAAAGGCTTCGGTAGACAGGCAGCGCCCATCCGAGAACGACAGGAATACACTCAATCGCTGGGAGGATGAGTATGGCATGAGCCATGAGCTGATTCTGCTGGCAGCAGAGTATGCCGCAGGCAGGCCGAGCCCTATGGATGCCATGAACCTTATTCTCAAAGACTGGGCTTCGCAGGGCATACATTCCGTTGATGCAGCCCAGGCGGAGCATAATCAGCATGTGCAGGCGCAGGTAAAACCACAGACCAAAGCGCCTCAGGAGGAATTTATACGACATACGGACGAGGAATGGGACAGAGCCAGTCTTGCGGCCGTAGTAGACCTTGACGGAGAGGATTAAGCGATGATCAGCCGTGAACAGGCACTTAGAACAGCCCTGTATGAACTGGAACAGCAGCGGGAGGAGAATTACGCACAGGAGCGCGAACGGGAAGATGAGGTCCGTGCGGCAAGCCCGGAAATTCGTGCACTGCTGGACCGGCGTGCTTCACTCCTTGGGCAGGGAATCCGTGAAGCATTCGGCAATCCGGAAGGTGCCAAAGCGCTTTCTGAGAAGATTACGGATGAAATGCGGAATCTGAATGTATCCATTCGAAGCCAGCTGGTTCTCAGCGGTTTTTCCGAGGATTATCTGCAGCCTATTGTCAAATGTCAGGAATGCAGAGATACAGGGTACGTGGGGGAACTGGTACACAATCTGTGCACCTGTGTCTCTCAGCGGATTCTTCGGATTATGATGTCGGATGTCGGCCTTCGCGACCTTGAAACACAAAACTTCAACACATACGATGCTGGTGTTTATCCGGATGTACCTGTCCCGGGACGAAAAAGCACACAGCGGGCATACATGGAAAGGGTGCGTCAGCGTCTTGTACAGTATGCGAACGCGTTTGAACGGGATGAAGGAAAGGGTATTATTCTTTATGGTGCGTCCGGTCTCGGAAAGACCTTTCTGATGAATTGTGTGGCTGAGCGGCTGCTGACAAGAGGATTTTCAGTACTGAAAATCAGTGCTTACCGACTGTACGATGTGCTTCGGAACTATCAGTATGATCAGAGTGAAAGCGAACTGGTCCGTGATCTGATCAATGCTGATCTTCTGGCACTGGACGATCTGGGAACGGAACCTGTCACAAGGGCCAATAATGAGCAGCGCGGTCTGTACAACATTCTTGCCGAACGTTTTTCCAGCCGCCGCGCCATTATTATTACTACGAATCTTGATCGTATTCAGACATTGGAAAGATACGGAGATCGTATTGCCAACCGTCTTTATGATGCCGGACGGATGAGTGTCTACCAGTTGTTTGGCGAGGATGTGCGACGCTTCGTCAAACCTTGAAAACAGCCGACCGTATTCTGTTACGGTCGGCTGTTTCTATACAGAGGTGAAAAAATCAGTAAAGTCCGGCAGCTTGGAGCTGATAGCGCAGATTGTCAACGGCACGCTGAAGTGAATCATGATCGATGGGAGCGACAGACAGGAGCGTCTGTACGGTACTGATAGCGGTATTGATGGACCGCCGCGTTTCGTTGCTGACGTTGGGTGTCGAGCCGACGATCTGATAAGCCTCAAGAATCAGACTGGCTGCTTCATCCTCAAGATTCTGCTGCTGATGATATTCCTCGGCAGAATAATAGGCGTCGTGGATGTTGCAGGTCATCTCTGCAATGTCAGCCTCACTTCTGACGGTAGCAAACTCGCCCAGATACTGGCGGATGACATCACTGTAGGTATCGATGAAGTTGTAGAGCGGATGACCGCGGGGAATCAGCACGACGCCGCGGTTTTCCCTGGTATAGTCCGGACAGTATTCGTTGGCTAGGAGTCCGCTTTCTGAACAGATATCAAGGGATTTGTGCATGGTGCAGTATGTCTGCGGTGCACTTTCTGCTTCCCAGTAATCTGTGATGGTTTTGTACCCGTTAATATCGTGTTCGCAGGCTTCAGTGGCCAGCTGACCGGAGACACCGCAGGTACGAAGACGGACAAGACCGTAATTCTCGGGGGTTCCATCCATGATTTCACGATTGGAAAGACCTTTGGCTTTATGGATTTTTTCCATAAAGCTCTGCCAGAGCGGAGCGGCGGCGTTGCCGCCTGTGGCTTTGGAGGACAGCGCTTTATAATTATCGTGTCCAATCCAGACAGAGGCAGAATACCATCCGGTCATGCCGGCGAAGAAGACACCTCTGGCATCTGAATTTGTGCCGGTTTTTCCGGCAACGGTCTGACCGGAAATTCGTGCTTTTGTTCCCGTTCCACTTGATATGACTTCCTTGAGCATGTCAATCATCAGGTAGGCAGTAGAAGGCTTGAATGCTTGTGTCCGCTTCTGTTTCTGATACATGTCCACAACGACATTTCCGTTACGATCTACGATCCGGGAAAAGGAGAGGGGCTGCTGATAGATGCCTTTATTGGCAATTGAGCCGAAAGCAACAGCCATCTGAACAGGAGTGATGCCGGAAGAACCAAGAGCCAGACCGAAAGGATCTGCATTGATGTTCCGGTCCGGAATGCCCAGCCGATGCAGATAGGCAACGGAATCTGCCACACCCACATAGGTTAATAGAATGGAAGCAGCAGAGGTGTTATACGAATTTTTCATGGCGTTGCGGAAACTCTGCGGTCCCTGATATCCGCCGCCGCCGTAATTCTTTGGCCAGGTATCCTGGCCGTTTGAATCTTTGTATCCTGAAATCGGAACAGGCATGTTATAGGCAATAGAGGCGAGGGAGTTGCCTTTGTCAATAGCCGGAGCATACACCGAAAGGGGTTTAATGGAGGAGCCTACCGGCATGGTCATGTCACTGGCCCGGTTCAGTGTCTTTCGGGTACTGGGCTTGTATCGTCCGCCTACAATTGCCTTGAGTTCGCCTGTGCGGTAATCAAAAACGCAGGCGGCTGCCTGAGGCTGTTCGATTTCTGTATACGTGCCATCTGCATTCCTTGCCTGATAGATCCGGTCAGAAGGATCACGCAGACGGGGATAGTTGGTCCAGGAAGCCAGAGATTCTTCCAGAAGCGTCTGAATTTCCGTATCCAGACACAGATAGACACTGTATCCACCGGTACGCAGCTTGTTTTCCATGGCATACCGGTTAGCAGAGGTGTTCTCAAGGCCGTTCAGCTCAAGGAATGTATCAATGACGTCAGAAATGGCATACTCGACATAATGCGGATAGGCATACAGATCGTTTGAGGCAGGCGATTTTTCCAGAACATTTGCAGTAGACGGATCCAGTGCCTGCGTATATTCCTGACTGGTAATCATCCCGTTGTCACGCATTTGACGAAGGACGTAATTTGTCCGGTTATTGGTAATATCAGGAGTTGTACTGCCGGGAGTATTACGTGTGAAGAAGTTGGCACGAGGATTATAGTAATTCGGGGAACGGGTCAGACCGGCCAGCATGGCACATTCCCGAAGTGTCAGCTGGTTCAGACTTTTTCCGAAATAGCCATTGGCGGCAACCTGAACGCCGTAATAATTTCCGCCCAGGAAGATGGTGTTAAGATAGCTTTCCAGAATCTGATCCTTAGTATATCGTGTTTCAAGCTGCATGGCCAGATAGGCCTCCTGCAGCTTGCGCTTATATGACTGTTCACTTGAAAGAAGAGTCTGCTTGATCAGCTGCTGCGTGATGGTAGAGGCGCCCTGCATGGATCCGGTGGTGAAGTTTGTGAAAAATGCGCCGATAATACGTTTGATATCTACGCCGTTATGCGTGTAGAAGCGTGCATCTTCGACGGCAACAAAGGCATCTTTGAGCATTTTCGGTATCTCATCGATGGAGACCATGAT